>NZ_JBNNWE010000150.1:0-8392 GCF_050280905.1 Pseudomonas sp. NPDC086278 | reverse complement strand
CAGATTCTGCGGGTTTTGCATGTGTCGGCTCCTAGGCAATGCTGCGCAGTTTAGCCTAGGCAACTGGCCGGGCGTGCTAAACTCGCCGCCGTTTTACCTAATCGCTGCATTCTTGATACGGAACACCCATGGCCAAACGCCAACTCAATCGTCGTCAAAACTGGCGCATCGAAAAGATTCAGGGCGAGCGCGCTGCCCGCGCCGCCAAACGCGAGTCCTCGGCTGTCGAGGCACTTGAAGGTGGCGACCTGGGCCCGGAGCAGACGGGCCTGGTGATCGCGCACTTCGGTGTGCAGGTCGAAGTCGAAGCGCTCGATGGCGATTTGGCCGGCCAAGTGTTCCGTTGTCACTTGCGCGCCAACCTGCCGGCGCTGGTGACCGGCGATCAGGTGGTCTGGCGTGCCGGCAACCAGGGCATCGGTGTGATCGTGGCGCAACTGCCGCGTAAAACCGAACTCTGCCGCCCGGACAGCCGTGGCCAGCTCAAGCCTGTGGCGGCCAACGTCGACATGATCGTCATTGTCTTCGCGCCGCTGCCCGAGCCCCACGCCAACCTGATCGACCGTTATCTGGTGGCTGCCGAGCACGCCGGAATCCGGCCGCTGCTGCTGCTCAACAAATTCGACCTGATCGACGAGCAGAACGCCCCGGCGCTGAATGCCTTGCTCGCGGTGTACCGCACGCTGGGTTACCCGGTGCTGGAAGTGTCCGCGCACCACGGCAACGGCATGGAGCAATTGCAAGAACAGCTCGACGGGCGCATTAGCGTGTTCGTCGGCCAGTCCGGCGTCGGCAAGTCGTCGCTGGTCAACAGTCTGCTGCCGGAAGTCGAAGCCCGTGTCGGCCCGCTGTCCGAGCTGTCCGGCCAGGGCACTCACACCACGACGACCGCGCGGCTGTTCCACTTTCCCGGTGGCGGCGAGTTGATCGACTCCCCGGGCATTCGTGAATTCGGCCTGGGCCACGTCAGCCGCGCCGACGTCGAAGCCGGTTTCATCGAGTTCAACGACCTGATCGGCACCTGCCGCTTCCGCGATTGCAAACACGACCGTGAGCCGGGTTGCGCCTTGCTCAAAGCCCTCGAAGAGGGGCGCGTACAGCAACAGCGAATGAACAGCTACCGCTCGATCATCGCCAGCCTGCCCGAAACCAGCTACTAAACAGACGCGCCCTCGCCCCGACATCGACGGGGCGAGGGCGCGTTCGTTGCGTCCTGCAAAACACCCCGCCGCTTAAACGTCAGACGCTTCTGTCAGGCCTTTGCGCGCGCCGTTGAAGGACCTTTCTCTTTCACCGCGCAGGCCTTGTTGCCGCCTATCAAGTGCATACATTCAAACCCTCTTCGCATTCGGCGATACCGAGGGACACCATGCAAACCTATCATTTGTTCATCAGCCATTCGTGGAACTACCCCCACGCCCACGACAATCTGCTGCGTCTGCTGAACGCGCAGCCAGGCTTCACCTTCAAGAATTTTTCGGTCCCGCCGGACAACCCGATTGTCGGCGCGAAAACCGACAAGCAACTGGAAGAGGCCATCGAAAACAAGATCCGCCCCTGCTCGGCGGTGCTGATCATGGCCGGCATGTATTCCACCTACAGCAAGTGGATCAACAAGGAAATCGAGATCGCCAGGCGCATGGGCAAGGTGATCATTGCAATCAAGCCGTTCGGGGCCGAACGCATTTCAGCGGTGGTGCGTCGCGCGGCACACGCCGAATGTGCGTGGAGCACCACCAGCATCGTCAGCGCCATTCGCCTGCACACGGCGGTGTAATCATGCGCAAAGGACTGTTTATCGGCATCAACCATTACACCTACGTGTCGCCACTGAGCGGCTGCAACGCCGACGCGATGGCCATGGCCTCGGTGCTCGAGCGCCACGCCAGCGGGCGTCCCAATTTCAGCAGCAAAGTCCTGACGTCCTCGGAGGACCACCTCACCCACGCGATGCTCAAGCAACAGATCCAGAGCCTGTTCTCCGGTGATTGCGACGTCGCGCTGCTGTACTTCGCCGGCCACGGCCAGTTTGATACCAGCATCGACGAAGGCCTGCTGATTCCCCAGGATTTCGGCCAAGGCGTCGACGGCATTCGCATCAGCGATATCTTGAAATGGGCGGACGAAGCCACGCACATCAGAAACAAAATCATCATCCTCGACTGCTGCCAGGCCGGTGCAGCGGCCGCCATGCGCGGTTTGCGAGGCGGCGCCAGCGTAATCAGCGAGGGCATGACCATCCTCACGGCCTGCAAAAAAGACCAGGTCGCCCTCGAAGGTCGCGGCCACGGCGTGTTTACCGATCTGTTGCTGCAGGCCTTGCACGGCGGCGCCGCGAACGTGCTGGGCAAGGTCACGCCCGGCAGCGTGTATTCGTTCGTCGACAATGCGCTGGGCGCCTGGGAACAACGGCCGGTGTTCAAGACCAACGTTTCGCAATTTGTACCTTTGCGCGAAGTCGCGCCGCTGATCGCCGAAGAAACCCTGCGCAAACTCAAGGACTGGTTCCCGGACCCAAGCTACGTGTTCCCGCTGGACCCCAGCTACGAACCGACCGAAGCCACGTTCGACCAAGACAACGGCGACGTCTTCAAGCAGTTGCAAAAGTGCAATCGCCACAGCCTGATCGAACCGGTCGACGCCGATCACATGTACTACGCCGCCCTGCATTCCACTGGCTGCCGCCTGACGGCCCTCGGCGCTTATTACCGTGACCTCGCACTCAAAGGACATTTCTGATGCCCGTATTTATCAGCTACCGCCACACCGATCGCGAACGCGCGATGAGCATCAACATCCGCCTGCAACAGGCCAACATCAAAACCTACCTCGACGTGCTGGACAGCGAGTCCCAGCAAACCGACGACATCACCGCCGTCATCACCCGCAACATCACCGACTGCACGCACCTGCTGGCAGTGGTCTCGCAGGAGACGGCGCAATCGTGGTGGGTGCCCTTCGAAATCGGCGAAGCGACCATCAGCAACCGGCGGATCTGTTCCTACAAGATCGGCCCCAGCGCCTTGCCGCTGTACCTCGATAAATGGCCGAAACTGAGCAGCGAAGCCGACCTCAACTTCTTCATCGATGCCTACCGCGAAGAAACACTGTCGAGTCGTTCAATGGGTCTGGAGTCATTCAGTGAGTCGATTCGCAGCGTGTACAAGCGCGATGCGGATCTGTTTCACGACAAGCTCAAAAGCCGCATCAGGCGCGGCTTCTGACGGGCGTAAAAAAGCCGCGTTGATCGCGGCTTTCTGGTCTTCAGAGTGCGGTTTTTTCCAGCTTCCAACCTAAGGCATCCAATGCATCACAGCCGTCTTGGATCAACACGTGGGCAGCATTGGCGAAATGCTCCAGATCGTGACCTTCAGCGTCTTTAACGCACAGGCAAGTGACGCTATTAAGCAGATTGCGTGCAGCTTTGATTCGGTGGGTGGCGGTTTCAAGAAGGTCGGACGCTTTGGCTTCAGTGTCGATGAACAGTGTCAGGCCGACGCTGAAATTGCCTTGGAGCGGATGGTACTTGGACATGGGGTAATTCTCATCTGATTAGAGAAACTCCCACCCCTTCGCGGCTAAACGAAATGGGTGGTAGCTGTACGCGGGTTAGCCGACCGGACAGATGAACCCGGCACACCCGAAAGTGTCCCACGCACAGCCACCATAGACATGCAGATGTCAGGTAGCAAAAAGCGCCGCGATTATACGGGCGCTTGTGCATCATCTGTTACGACCGGCTAAAGTCGATCACCGATTCGTCGGTGACGGACGAACTATGCGAGGTTCCGGCGAAGTAAACCCCGGTTTATGGGTCTCGGAGCCGTCCTACACCATTCTCCGAACGGTCCTCATTTCTTGATTTTTATCGCCGCAGGCTCAGTCCGATTGTGGGTATAGATCAACTCGCCTTCGATGCGCCAACATCTCGCTCGTGCTCAAGATCAACAAGGCGTGTGGTGGGGCCATTGGCTTTCAGGCGTTCAGTGACAACTTTCGGCCACAGGTTGCGGGAGCGGCGTTTGGCCAGGTTGTAAGTCAACTCTTGAATGCGAAACCATGGGTAAAAGAGAAAGGTAAGAACAAGCATGACTACATCGCTACCGCTCAAATAGTTCTTGCCACCACTTTCCGCTCTTCTCTTTTTTATGTCGGTGAAGGTGTCCTTGAACCACCCGCTCATGTTCGGCTGCACTGCCAGTTGGCTTTTTACGAACGCATCTGACTCACTGTGATTTCCCTGCTCGTCGAAATATGGGCCGTTGTTCATGTAAGAGCGGATGTATTCCCAAAAGCCTTTCTGCATCGCCAATGATTTGCCGAAAGGAGGGCCGAGGCTGACCATCAGTGCAGTTTCTGGTTTTTCAAACTGCCACATGCGTATTTCCAGTGAGGCGCTTTGCATGCCACCAATGTGGGTTCCAACTAGCTGATATTCATTAGCCACGGCGGTTATGCCATCCCACGGAGTGTGGAGCAGTTCACCTTCGTGTTCGAAATACACTTCGCGGGTGCGTCGGTTGAACAGGATGGGCAACGGTAACGGTCGAAGGGTTTCCCATAAAAAAGGAACAAGGAAAAATGCTGCTGACATGATCAGGCCCATCGGAACGCTTTCCCACTTTCCATTGATCATTAACAGAGAAGCCATCCCTAGCCCACCCAAGCCTATCCACCCGCCAAGCCCCGCAAATTGACCCCGATCCGAATCTCCGCCTGCCTGCAAAGCCAAATAGTGTTCAGAGTGCTCATCAGTAATGAACAACTCCGCTGGCTGTTCACCAGTGGGCTTATCCGCTTCCAGCAGCACAGTAGGGATAGCGCTGTATCGCGGGTGTTCCAGCGTTTTCATATCCATGCCCAGTCCTTGATTTCTACCGCCGGAAGCGTCAGTCCTTCACGTGGCGAATAGATCAATTCACCCTCGATGCTCCACAAATCCCGCACGCCGTCCTCATGGTAGACGCGTCGATATGGGGTTATGCCGGTTTGTACAGTAATCCGACTGCCGCTATGCCGATCAAAGTTTTCACCTGTCCATTCGACTTTTTTGACCCGTTCGGAATGATATCCGAGTGTATCGCGCCAGATTTCATGCCCCTTAAAGTGGATCATCCCATCCGTCATCTGAATGTTTTCCCCCGGCAGGTTCAGCATCAGATAGGTCGAGGTGACTTGCCCTTGATAAGGGTGCAACTCTCTCAGTCGGAAGACTTCAAAACTGACAGGAAACAGAATGGGATATAGACGCTCCATTGACTGGGTGTAGTTAGTTGACCAGGCATTATCCGGACGGATACCGAAATGACTGTTTTTTACCCATTTTTCCAGCGGAGAGTCAGTCGTATAGAGCCGGGCGATGACCCCGCCCACAATCGCCACCGCGAGCCCCAAAAGCTTGACGCCCAAGTGAGGCACGACATCCAACCCTTTAGAAATAGCCGCCGCATCCCCTGCTATCACAGCCGCTCGCGCAATGCGCAGTGCCCGGAAGGCTTGAGCCTGCAGCCTAATGCTCGCCACCGATGCCCCGATTAGCACCAGATTAACGGAGAAGGTATCGAAGTCACCTGCCTGGAATGCCTCAAAGGCTTCGAAACCGTAGACCACCACATCAAAGCAAAGGAAAGCTGACTGTGCCAAAGCAGCACCTGCGGCCATTCCCATTACTCGAACTAACGCGAGCCTTGCTGGAATAGAACTTTTGCCGTTCTGGCTAACAACAGAAGCCCAGTTAACCTCTGCCACCCGCTGAGCAACTGCCGCGCCTGCTGCTCCAACTCCAGCCAAAGCGCCGAAAGCACCAACCCATTTTTTGGTTGTTCCGCTATCTACTAACTCATCCATTGACCAATAAAAATTCAACCCCGCCATCAACGTCACCAAAACCTTGATCGGCGCTTTGTCCCAAGCCGCTTTCAGATCCAGCACGCTACTCAAATCCACACCCGCCGCCAGATTCACCGGCAACGGTGGCAATTTGGTGCTGGCCGGCACCAGACGCATGAACGGCACGCTCTGCCCCACAGCCCCGACCAGAGGTGCGACGCTCAAATGAGCAGGCGCCGCAGTGCGTGTACCCATCAAGTCGCTGTACCACTCGCCCAGCTGACGCGAGGTAACGTCCAGCGCCTGGATGCGCTGTTCGCTACGAGCCAGAGCCGCCGCCATGTACAAACTCCCGGCGGTGCTGGCCGGATTTTGTGCCTGATGCAGTTGCAATCCAGCCACCGGAGCGATGGCCAGAAACAAGGCCTCAATGCTCGAGGCCGGTTTATGTTGTTTCAGTTTGTCGGCAGTCTTATTCAGTGCATCGGCATACCCGAATGCGCTGGCAAGCTTGCTAGCACCTTCCTGCAACGCCGTCGTGTTGTCGTTGAACGCATCACCCAGATCGACCAGGTATTTGATTTCGCCTTTGCCAAGCCGTGCGGGTAACCCGAGCAACGCCCAAAGCAGCCAAGGTTTACCCGACGCGTTGCCGTCCAGATTCAGGGTAATGGCCTGAGCGCCGATGCTGGTACTGGCCGGCCCCAGGCAAGCCGCAGCGAAATGCAACTCCAGTGCCTCACGCGCCATCGACTGGGTAATGTCGAAATGACCACAAGCCGTGTCCATGCTCGACGGGCCAGTCAATTGCAGAGTGTTGAACCACGCCACCCAGAGTTGGGCCAGACGCCGCATATCAACGACATATCGGTCGTTCTGGATTTCTTGATCTTTCCACGCTCGCTGGAGTTCGTCATAGCGGGTGATGGACGGCAACTGTGCGCTCAATTGGCGGTCGCCTTCGCTCAGTGACTTGATGACACCGGCCATCGCCCACGTTTCAGCGTGATGCTCCTGGTAACTGTCTAATGCCTCTTTTCGCACACGCATCAATGCAGCAAAGTCGAGCAGCACGCCCCATGCATCATCAATGACGGCGTAACTCTGCTGTTCGCAGCGCCCCATCTGTTTGAGCACTGTCAACCAGTCGGGGGCATGCTCCGTTTCGGGCTCCCCGCTCCAACCATAGCTCGTCGCATCGTTGTATTCGCCAATCTGCTTGACGACGGTGTCGACTTGACCACTGAACGGAGCAACGCCCGGCACAAAACTGCGCATGATGCGCTGCCGGACGACGGGATCTTTTCTGGCAGCCTGGTATTGCGCCTCACTCCAGCGAACGGGCGACCAGACCAATCCGGCAGGGTCGCCCGCTCTCAACACCAAATGAGGTTTGACTCGGGTGTCGATCACCTTGCCCGCTCGCGGGGTTTGGGTGAGCTGAGCTTTTTCGACCTGATACTCCACCAACTTGGATGGACTGCTCTCCCAGACATAGAGCCAACCGTCGCGCAATAAACGCGAGGTGTAATTGAGCGCATGCCCGGTCAAGTCAGGATGACGAGGCCCCAACTCGGGAAATGAGCCGCTCAACGCCGGCAAGTCGTAGGCATCCGTATCGACAGCGACGGTTGGGCCGAGAGCGTATCGCAGGGGCAAAACGGCAACGAACAACGGACAGCTTCCAACGCGGATTTTATTCTGGGCGCTCATGGGTTTTTCTCCGGGTTGGCGGGAAGGCTCAGTGCATGCAGAAGCGGATCAGGCAGGGTGATTTGCGCGGCCAGACCTTTATTGGCCGGCGCTGAATCGAATTCCGGCGCTTCGTTTTCCCAAGCACACACTGGCGCGTTGTCATGGCGCAGCCAGACGCTTTCCACACCAAACCAAAAGCCTGCTGGCCATTGCGCTCCGGCCAAACAGGCACGTCGCAGAACGGAGCCATCCGCCAGGCGCAGCCACAGCTCTCGCTGGTATTCATCAAATATGCGCAACCGACGCTGCAGGATCGGTAGCCATTGTTGGGCGCTCTGTGGAGAAGTCAGCCAAACACCGTGCTGCAAGTCAGTGCCACCCCACCATGCGGCATAGGCTGCGCTGCCAAGCGAGGCATTCAGCAGAAATGGCCCCGCTGCACTAATCGGCTCGTAGGCGGTCCCCTTGAAAAGCGATTGAGGAGCGTCGGCGCCGTAGTGCTCATGAAGCCAATCGATAGCGTCCTCATACTGGACACCGTCAATCAGGAGCAGGCCTTTGTTCGGGGTGATCGGGGTCATGCTTCAGCCCTCTCTGTTACCTGATGTTCCTGGGCGGCATCGCATACCGGACAAATGCCGGATTCGGCCTCACGAAAGACGATGTTCTGTTTGAGCAGGGCTTCCATCGGGAGGGTTTCGATAACCACTGCCTCGGCAGCGTGGGGAACTACTGACAGTGCCGTCTGCCCGGGCAGACCCGCGATCGGCGAACCACCCTCGACAATCGCCACGCTGCTGAAAATCCCGCTGGCGTTGATCACGATGTGCTGACCGCCACACTCAAGCGTCAAGCTCGAATCGCCCTT
>NZ_JBNNWE010000149.1:0-8431 GCF_050280905.1 Pseudomonas sp. NPDC086278 | reverse complement strand
ACATGCCAACGCTCGGTGCGTAACGTTCCCCTTCACGGACCTCGTCGGTGGGAATGCCGATGTGATGCACACTTTCCACACAGCCACGTTTCTGCGCGCCATCGGCCCGGAAACCTGGAACGCCGCTTATGTGCAGCCCAGTCGTCGCCCGACTGACGGCCGCTACGGCGAAAACCCGAACCGTCTGCAGCACTACTACCAGTTCCAGGTAGTCCTGAAGCCGAACCCGGACAACTTCCAGGAACTCTACCTGGGCTCCCTCAAGCACGTCGGCCTGGACCCGTTGGTCCACGACATTCGCTTTGTCGAAGACAACTGGGAGTCGCCAACCCTGGGTGCCTGGGGCCTGGGCTGGGAAGTCTGGCTCAACGGCATGGAAGTGACGCAGTTCACGTACTTCCAGCAAGCGGGCGGCATCGAGTGCTACCCGGTGACCGGCGAGATCACCTACGGGCTGGAGCGTCTGGCCATGTACCTGCAAGGCGTGGACTCGGTCTACGACCTGGTCTGGGCTGACGGTCCGTTCGGCAAAGTGACTTACGGCGACGTGTTCCACCAGAACGAAGTCGAGCAGTCGACCTACAACTTCGAACACGCCAACGTCGAGAAGCTGTTCGAGCTGTTCGACTTCTACGAAAGCGAAGCCAAGCGCCTGATCGAACTCGACCAGCCGCTGCCGTTGCCGAGCTACGAAATGGTGTTGAAGGCGTCCCACACCTTCAACCTGCTGGATGCGCGCCGGGCGATCTCGGTGACTGCGCGTCAGCAATACATTCTGCGTGTACGCACCCTGGCGCGTTCCGTTGCGCAAGCCTACCTGCTGGCGCGCGCCAAGCTGGGCTTCCCGATGGCAACCCCGGACCTGCGTGATGAAGTGTTGGCTAAGCTGGAGGCTGCACAATGAGTGCTCTGGATTTCCTGGTTGAATTGGGCACCGAAGAACTGCCACCCAAAGCCCTGAACACCCTGGCCGACGCGTTTCTGGCCGGCATCGACAAGGGCCTGCAAGCTGCTGGCCTGAACTACGAAGCCAAAACCGTCTACGCCGCACCGCGTCGCCTGGCGGTGCTGATCACCGCGCTGGCGACCCAGCAACCGGATCGCAGCATCAACCTCGACGGCCCGCCACGTCAGGCCGCGTTCGATGCCGACGGCAACCCGACGCAGGCAGCCCTGGGTTTTGCCAAGAAGTGCGGCGTCGACCTGAGCGAAATCGATCAAAGCGGTCCGAAACTGCGTTACAGCCAGAGCATCGCCGGCAAGCCGACCGCGAGCCTGCTGCCGACTATCGTCGAAGACTCGCTGAACGACTTGCCGATCCCCAAGCGCATGCGCTGGGGTGCTCGCAAGGAAGAATTCGTGCGTCCGACCCAATGGCTGGTGATGTTGCTCGGTGACCAGGTCATCGATTGCACGATCCTCGCGCAGAAGGCTGGCCGCGATTCCCGTGGTCACCGCTTCCATCATCCGCAAAGCGTGCGCATCACCGCGCCGGCCAACTACCTGGCCGACCTGCGTGCCGCCTACGTATTGGCCGATGCCAACGAGCGTCGCGCCATCATCAGCAAGCGCACCGAAGAACTCGCGACCTTGCAGGAAGGCACGGCCATCGTTCCGCCCGCCTTGCTCGATGAAGTGACCGCGCTGGTTGAATGGCCGGTGCCGCTGGTGTGCTCGTTCGAGGAACGTTTCCTCGACGTGCCGCAAGAAGCGCTGATCACCACCATGCAGGACAACCAGAAGTATTTCTGCCTGCTGGATGCCGACGGCAAGTTGCTGCCACGTTTCATTACCGTGGCCAACATCGAAAGCAAAGACCCGCAACAGATCATCGCCGGTAACGAGAAAGTGGTTCGCCCACGCCTGACCGACGCCGAGTTCTTCTTCAAGCAAGACAAGAAGCAGAAACTCGAAGACTTCAACCTGCGCCTGCAAAACGTGGTGTTCCAGGAAAAACTCGGCAGCGTCTACGACAAGGCCGAGCGCGTGTCCAAACTGGCCGCGTACATCGCGCAACGCATTGGCGGCAACGCTGCCTGGGCTTCCCGTGCCGGCCTGCTGTCCAAGTGCGACCTGGCGACCGAGATGGTCGGTGAGTTCCCGGAGATGCAAGGCGTCGCCGGTTACTACTACGCCCTCAACGACGGCGAGCCGCAAGAAGTCGCCCTGGCGCTGAACGAGCAATACATGCCGCGCGGTGCCGGCGCTGAACTGCCGACCACCCTGACCGGTGCGGCCGTCGCCATCGCTGACAAGCTCGACACCCTGGTCGGCATCTTCGGCATCGGCATGCTGCCCACCGGCAGCAAAGACCCGTATGCCCTGCGCCGTGCCGCACTCGGCGTGTTGCGCATCCTGATCGACAAGAAGCTCGACCTCGACCTGAACGATGCCGTGGCGTTCGCCGTTGCTGCATTCGGCACCAAGATCAAGACTGCCGGCCTGAACGAATCGGTGCTGGAGTTCATCTTCGACCGCCTGCGTGCGCGTTACGAAGACGAAGGCGTCGACGTCGCGACTTACCTGTCGGTACGTGCGCTGAAGCCGGGTTCGGCGCTGGATTTCGATCAGCGCGTGCAAGCCGTTCAAGCGTTCCGCAAGTTGCCGGAAGCCGCCGCACTGGCCGCCGTGAACAAGCGCGTGTCGAACCTGCTGAGCAAGGCCGAAGGCTCGATTCCGTCGGTGGTGGAAGCCAAGTACTTCGATAACGCTAACGAGTTCTCGTTGTACTCGGCGATTCAGCAAGCCGACCAGGCTGTCCAGCCAATGGCGGCTGCGCGTCAGTACAGCGAATCGCTGGCCCGCCTGGCAGCCTTGCGCGAGCCGGTGGATGCGTTCTTCGAAGCGGTGATGGTCAACGCGGATGACGCCAACGTGCGCGCCAACCGTTATGCGTTGCTGTCGCGTCTGCGCGGGCTGTTCCTCGGCGTCGCCGACATTTCGCTGCTGGGGTAAGACTGCTTGAAACTGCTGATTCTCGATCGGGACGGGGTGATCAATTACGACTCCGACGCTTACATCAAATCCGTGGAGGAGTGGATTCCACTCCCCGGTTCGATCGCAGCGATTGCGCAGTTGAGCAAGGCCGGCTGGACGGTGGCGGTCGCCACCAACCAGTCGGGCATCGCTCGCGGCTATTACGACATCGCCACCCTGGAGGCCATGCACGAACGCTTGCGTTCGTTAGTGGCGGAGCAGGGCGGTGAAGTCGGGTTGATCGTCTACTGCCCGCACGGGCCGGACGAAGGCTGCGATTGCCGCAAGCCAAAACCCGGGATGTTGAAAACCATCGCCGCGCATTACAACGTATCGCTGACTAATCTATGGTTTGTCGGCGACAGTCTCGGTGACCTGGAAGCCGCCAAAGCCGTCGATTCTCAGCCAGTTTTGGTAAAGACCGGGAAAGGCGAGAAGACTCAGGGCAAGACCCTGCCGGTAGGCACCTTGATTTTTGACGATCTGGCGGCGATTGCCGCAGAACTTATCCACAATTAGAGCGTTTTCGAGATTCCTGACCAAGGATTGATCGGGAGTGCGCTTTATATAGACGGGCAGAGCCCGCACGGTAAACGTCACCATGTCGATACTGCAGGCCATCAGAACGTTCCTCTTTTATCTGTTGCTGGGCACCAGCTCCTTGCTCTGGTGCAGCCTGAGCTTTTTTATCGCGCCGTTTTTGCCGTTCAAGGCGCGCTATCGTTTTATCAACGTGTACTGGTGCCGCTGCGCCCTGTGGCTGAGCAAAGTGTTTCTGGGCATCAGCTATGAAATCAAAGGCGCCGAGAATGTGCCTGACCAGCCCTGTGTGATTCAGTCAAACCACCAGAGCACCTGGGAGACGTTCTTTCTCTCCGCGTATTTCGAGCCATTGAGCCAAGTTCTCAAGCGTTCGCTGTTGTTCGTGCCGTTCTTCGGCTGGGCCATGGCCATGCTGCGCCCAATCGCTATCGACCGCGACAACCCGAAAGCAGCGCTCAAGCATGTGGCGAAGAAGGGCGATGAACTGTTGAAGGACGGCGTCTGGGTACTGATCTTTCCCGAAGGCACTCGCGTCCCTTACGGCACTATCGGCAAGTTCTCCCGTGGTGGTAGCGCGTTGGCGGTGAACGCCGCGCTTCCAGTTCTGCCGATTGCGCACAATGCCGGCAAGTTCTGGCCGAAAACCGGTTGGGCAAAGAAGCAGGGCGTCATCACTGTAATCATCGGTGAACCGATGTATGCCGTGGGCAGCGGGCCGCGAGCGGTTGCCGAGTTGAACGACCGGGTACAAGCCTGGAACGAGCAGATGCAGCGTGACATGGGTTCGCTGCCACCGGCGCCTCGGGCCCCGGTGGCGACGGATCAAGTGGCTATCTGAAATTTTGTGGATAACCTGTGTACCGTTTTATTGAAACCTGCTGAATTTTCTACATAAGCATATGATTTATATACATATTTCTTAAGTTCATAAAACGCCGAAAATAGTGCATAAGTTTTTTCGGACGCAAAAAAACCGGCTGATATAGCCGGTTTTTTTATGCATGGGATTAGAAGAGCTGCGCCGTCAATCCTCGGAGGCATCGACGTCGACGTTTCGGTTATAGCGAGACGGTTTGCTTATGCTCGACCCCGAGTTGAAACCCGTTCCAATATCAACTTAAAAGGACTGACTTATACGAAAGTTTCACGGTTAGTTATTAATTAACGTGTTCAAAAAGTATAACGCCCCGCGGTCTTAATACCGACGAGGCGTTTATTTGAAGATTACATTTTCTTGAAGAAACCAGCGATTTCCTGTTTAAAACTGGTTATTTTCTTCGTGGGATTCTTTTTGCACAGTTCCACGACCTTCGGAAGAACGGTCGCATCAACTGTTGTTTTGCTGAAAGAATCACCCTCTTTATTTATTGTGTCGTCACTGACCACCCAAAGAATAACCGGGGAATGGGCTTCCGGGGTCATATCGAGGAACTGCTGACACGTCATATTGTCGGGTGTCGTTGCGGCATAAGCACCGCCGGCCGAGGACAGAATCAAGCTGGCCAACGCGATACTGCAAAGGGCTTTGTAGGTCATTTCAAGCATCTCCGTAGACTTCGATCAAGACCTCTAAACATAAGGAGGTCAATGGCGTATCGATAAACACTAAAGATAATGAAACTTGGCTTCAGCGATGTCACAGGCGTAGCCCGATGCAGTATAGACGGTTTGCCAAGGTGTCAATGTCGAACCGTTAGGGGTGGGCAGACTCATTATTGGACAGTTATACGCATCCAGTTGAATGGTTAACAGTTCCTGTCTTCTCTTCAATAAAGCGCTTCTTCAATACAAAAAAAGCCAACGCTTTACAGCGTTGGCTTTTCTCGGCCAAGAAGCTTGGCCGGTATTAATTATGTGAGGATTCCCGTTGTTTCGAGAACCCTCACACTGGATCAGAAGTCCAGATTCGACACCGCCAAGGCGTTGCTCTCGATGAAGTCACGACGGGGTTCGACCGCATCACCCATCAGGGTGTTGAAGATCTGGTCCGCGCCAATGGCGTCCTCGATGGTCACTTTGAGCATCCGGCGCTGGGCCGGGTCCATGGTGGTTTCCCACAGCTGATCCGGGTTCATCTCGCCCAGACCTTTGTATCGCTGGATGGTGTGACGCTTGGTGCTTTCAGCCATCAGCCATTCAAGGGCTTCCTTGAACTCGGTCACCGGTTTCTTGCGCTCGCCACGCTGGATGTACGCGCCGTCGTCGAGCAAGGTGCTCAGCTGAGCGCCCAGCGAGACGACGGTCTTGTAATCGTTGCTGCCGAAGAAGTCGCGGTTGAAAGTGACGTAATTCGACAGACCGTGGGAGATCAATTCGACCTCCGGCAGCCATACGTTACGTTCGCGGTCTTCACGCAGGCTGGCCTTGTAGACCAGACCCGATTTTTCGACAGTGCGCAGACGAACTTCGTACTGGGCCATCCAATCCTGCATCGCGGCGTGATCGGACAATTGCTCGAGACTGACGGCAGGCAGGTAGATGAAGTGCTCGGTCAGTTCCTGTGGGTACAGGCGCGACAGACGCTTGAGGGTCTTCATCACCAGACGGAAGTCATTCACCAGGCGCTCAAGCGCTTCGCCGGAGATGCCGGGTGCTTCTTCGTTCAGGTGCAGGCTCGCATCTTCCAGGGCCGACTGCGTCATGTACTCTTCCATGGCGTCGTCGTCTTTGATGTATTGCTCTTGCTTGCCTTTCTTGACCTTGTACAGCGGCGGCTGGGCGATGTAGATGTAACCGCGCTCGATCAGCTCCGGCAACTGACGGAAGAAGAAGGTCAGCAGCAGGGTGCGGATGTGCGAACCGTCGACGTCGGCGTCGGTCATGATGATGATGTTGTGATAACGCAACTTGTCGATGTTGTACTCGTCACGGCCGATGCCGCAGCCCAGCGCGGTAATCAAGGTGCCCACTTCTTGCGAAGAGATCATCTTGTCGAAACGCGCCTTCTCGACGTTCAGGATCTTGCCTTTCAGCGGCAGGATGGCCTGGGTGCGACGGTTGCGACCCTGCTTGGCGGAGCCGCCAGCAGAGTCACCTTCCACGAGGTACAGTTCGGACAGGGCAGGGTCTTTTTCCTGGCAGTCCGCCAGTTTGCCCGGCAGGCCGGCGATATCCAGCGCGCCTTTACGACGGGTCATCTCACGGGCTTTACGCGCCGCTTCACGCGCACGTGCCGCGTCGATCATCTTGCCGACGACCAGTTTGGCTTCGTTCGGGTTTTCCAGCAGGAAGTCGGAGAAGTACTTGCCCATTTCCTGTTCGACCGCGGTCTTCACTTCGGAAGACACCAGCTTGTCTTTGGTCTGGGAGCTGAACTTCGGATCCGGTACTTTCACCGAAATGATTGCGGTCAGGCCTTCACGGGCATCGTCACCGGTGGTGGCGACTTTGTGTTTCTTCGCCAGGCCTTCCGCTTCGATGTAGGTGTTCAGGTTACGCGTCAGTGCGGAACGGAAACCCACCAGGTGAGTGCCGCCATCGCGCTGTGGAATGTTGTTGGTGAAGCACAACAGGTTCTCGTTGAAGCTGTCGTTCCACTGCAGGGCGATCTCCACGCCGATGCCGTCTTCACGCTGGATGTTGAAGTGGAACACCTGGTTGACCGGAGTCTTGTTGGTGTTCAGGTATTCAACGAACGCACGCAGACCGCCTTCGTACTTGAACAGCTCTTCCTTGCCGCTGCGCTCGTCCTTGAGGACGATGCCGACACCGGAGTTGAGGAAGGACAGTTCACGAATCCGCTTGGCCAGGATGTCCCAGCTGAAGTGGATGTTCTTGAAGGTCAGGTCGGAGGGTTTGAAGTGGATCTGGGTGCCGGTGGTTTCGCTCTCGCCGACGATTTTCATCGGCTCCTTCGGAACACCGTGGATGTAAGTCTGCTCCCAAATTTTGCCGCTACGGCGAACGGTCAGTACCAGCTCTTCGGACAGAGCATTCACCACCGAGACACCTACACCGTGCAGACCACCGGATACTTTGTAGGAGTTGTCGTCGAACTTACCGCCGGCGTGCAGGACGGTCATGATGACCTCGGCCGCCGAGACGCCTTCTTCTTTGTGCACATCTACCGGGATACCACGACCGTTGTCGCGAACGGTGATGGATTCGTCCGGGTGGATGATGATGCTGATGTCGTCGCAATGGCCAGCGAGCGCTTCGTCGATCGAGTTGTCGACCACCTCGAACACCATGTGGTGCAGACCGCTGCCATCGTCGGTGTCACCAATGTACATACCGGGACGTTTGCGTACGGCATCCAGGCCTTTCAGCACTTTGATGCTGGTTGAGTCGTACGTATTCGTATTTTCTTCGCTCAATGCCTTCACTCCCGATGGTCGTGGGTCTGGGTGATACGGCCCTGTTCCACGTGGAACAGAGCGACTGGCGTTTCCGTCTGCCAGCCTTCCCTCAATAATTCGTGATCTACACAGGTGATAAACACCTGGCAGCGTAAGTCTTCCAGCAAGCGGCAAAGCGCGCGTCGGTGGTGCTCGTCCAGTTCGGACGGCAAGTCATCCACCAGATAAATACATTGGCCACGGCGAGCCTGGCTGACCAGATGCCCTTGGGCAATCCGCAATGCACAGACCACCAACTTCTGCTGGCCGCGAGACAAGATGTCCGCGGCATTATGTGCGCCCAATCTGAGACGCAAATCAGCGCGTTGTGGTCCGGCCTGGGTATGTCCCATTTGCTGGTCCCGCTGAACGGAACCGGCGAGCACGGCACTCAATTCACGGTCTTTGTCCCAGCCTCGGTAATAGCTGAGCGTCAAACCTTCAAGCTCAACCAATTCGCTCAAGGTCTGTTCAAAGACTGGTTTCAAGGCTTTGATGTAAGCGCGGCGGTATTCATCTATACTGGCTTGAGAAGCAGTTGGGTCTGATCAAACTGATCGGTCTGGAAAACTACC
>NZ_JBNNWE010000148.1:0-8672 GCF_050280905.1 Pseudomonas sp. NPDC086278 | reverse complement strand
CGGCAAACTGGTGAAAGAAATCACCATTGCTGCGCGTAACGGTGCCGATGTCGCTACCAACGCGCACCTGCGCCTGGTGGTGGAACAGGCTAAAACCTTGCCCGGCATGATCGAGCTGCCTGGCTGACGCGCTGGCAGGTTGATTTCGTTGATGCCGGTGCGTGGGCCGCTGGACAGCAGACGCAGGTCGTTGCAGATCTTCGACAGCTTGACCGCGGTGCGCTTGAGCATGCCGGAGAACAGCACGAAGGCGCCCATGTCGGAGGTCGCTTCGATCAGGTCGGCGGCTGGCACCAGCGGTTGACCGCTGATCAGCGCCAGGCGTTGAACGGCCAGGTGCTGGTAACGCGGGTCGGCGTTGATGCCGGTGCCGATCGCGGTGCCGCCCAGGTTCACTTCGGTCAGCAGTTCGGGTGCCAGTGTTTTCAGGCGCGCCAGGTCTTCGCCCAAGGTGGTGGCGAATGCACGGAATTCCTGGCCGAGGGTCATCGGCACGGCGTCTTGCAGTTGGGTACGGCCCATCTTCAGTACGTGGCTGAATTCGACACCTTTGGCGGCGAACGCCTGAATCAGGCTGTCGAGGCTGGCCAGCAGCGCGTCGTGACCCAGCAGCAGACCCAGGCGGATCGCGGTCGGATAGGCGTCGTTGGTCGACTGCGCCATGTTCACGTCGTTGTTCGGGTGCAGGTATTGGTATTCGCCCTTCTGGTGACCCATGGTCTCCAGCGCGATGTTGGCGATGACTTCGTTGGCATTCATGTTGGTTGAAGTGCCAGCGCCGCCCTGAATCATGTCCACCACGAACTCTTCGTGGAAATCGCCGCGGATCAAACGTGCACAGGCTTCGCTGATAGCCGCGTGCTTGGCGTCGCTCAGGTGACCCAGCTCGCGGTTGGCGTCAGCGGCGGCCTGTTTGACCATCGCCAGACCGACCACCAGCTTCGGGTAATGCGAAATCGGAACGCCGGAGAGACGGAAGTTGTTCACCGCTCGCAGGGTCTGGATGCCGTAATACGCTTGAGCCGGTACTTCGAGTACGCCAAGCAGGTCTTTTTCTGTGCGGAATGATGCAGCGGAGGACATGATGGAAATCATCTCGATATGGACCCGGTCTGTGCCGGAACGCTGCAAATGCTAGGCTTGTGCAGAATTTTCGGCCAATGCTGTTAAGCACTGGGCTATGCACATTCGGCATAATGCCGATGTGACGCCGCGTGCGCGGCGAGCGTGTGACCTAAATTGGTGCGTGTCCGGGAGGACGTGATGAATCTTGAAAGCAAATGGCTGGAGGACTTTAGCGCCCTGGCCGCCACCCGCAGCTTCTCCCAGGCTGCGGAACGACGCTTCGTGACGCAGCCAGCGTTCAGCCGGCGAATTCGCAGCCTTGAAGCGGCGCTGGGGCTGCAACTGGTCAATCGCTCGCGCACGCCGATCGAGTTGACGGCGGCGGGGCAGTTGTTTCTGGTGACCGCGCGGACAGTGGTCGAGCAACTCGGCGAAGTGCTGCGCCATCTGCATCACCTGGAAGGCGGGCAGGGCGAAGTGATGCAAGTTGCGGCTGCTCACTCGTTGGCGTTGGGCTTCTTTCCGCGCTGGATCGCGCAGTTGCGTAACGAAGGGCTGAACATCGCCACGCGGTTGGTGGCGACCAACGTGGGCGACGCGGTGCATGCCTTGCGTGAAGGTGGCTGCGATTTGATGCTCGCGTTCTACGACCCGGACGCGGCGATGCAGATGGACCCGGAAATCTTTCCGTCGCTGCACCTTGGCCACACCGAGATGTTGCCGGTGTGCGCGGCGGACACCGAGGGCAAACCGTTGTTCGATCTGGAAGGCGAAGGCAGCGTGCCGTTGCTGGCCTACAGCGCCGGCGCGTTTCTCGGGCGCTCGGTGAACCTGCTGCTGCGCCAGCGTGCGCTGCGGTTTACCACTATTTATGAAACCGCCATGGCCGACAGCCTTAAAAGCATGGCGCTGGAAGGCCTGGGCATTGCCTGGGTGCCGCAACTGAGCGTGCGCGCCGAGTTGGCGCGCGGTGAGTTGGTGGTGTGTGGCGGTCCGCAATGGCACGTGCCGCTGGAGATTCGCCTGTATCGCTGCGCACTGGTGCGCAAGGCGAATGTGCGCTTGCTGTGGCGCAAGCTGGAAGGCGGTGCGGCGCAGGGTTCTTAAGCGCACCGACTAACCCTGTGGGAGCGAGCTTGCTCGCGATGGCGGACTAACATTCAACATCAATAGTGACTGTCCCGACGCTATCGCGAGCAAGCTCGCTCCCACAGGGGAACGGTGTTGTTTTGACTGACTCGCAGGTCAATAAAACCGGCGCTTTGCGCCGTATGACAGATGGTCGTTTCGGGGGCTGTTTATCTGCTTCATTGAGGTATACTGCGCGGCCTTCGGCCGGCTCGTCCGGCCATTTTTCGTACAATCAAGCCACGCATTTCTGCGTGGCTTGTTGTTTTTGACGCGCCCGCGGGCGCCCAGAGAGAAGAGGCACGACGATGAGTGCACTGGTTGGCGTGATCATGGGCTCCAAGTCCGATTGGTCCACCCTTAGCCACACCGCCGATATGCTGGAAAAGCTCGGCATCCCCTACGAGGTGAAAGTGGTCTCTGCCCACCGCACCCCGGACCTGCTGTTCCAGTACGCCGAAGAGGCCGAGGCGCGTGGCATCGAGGTGATCATCGCCGGTGCCGGTGGCGCGGCCCACTTGCCTGGCATGTGTGCGGCCAAGACCCACCTGCCGGTACTGGGCGTGCCGGTGCAGTCCGCGATGCTTTCCGGTGTCGACTCGCTGCTCTCGATCGTGCAGATGCCAGCCGGCATCCCGGTTGCCACCCTGGCCATCGGCAAGGCTGGCGCGATCAATGCCGCCTTGCTCTCGGCGAGCATTCTCGGCGCCAAGCACCCGCAATTCCACGACGTGTTGAAAACGTTCCGCGCTGAGCAGACAGACAGCGTCCTGGACAATCCAGACCCACGCATCGCCTGAGGTTGTTGACGATGAAGATCGGTGTAATCGGTGGCGGCCAGTTGGGTCGCATGTTGGCGCTGGCGGGCACTCCGCTGGGCATGAACTTCGCTTTCCTCGACCCCGCGCCGGATGCTTGCGCAGCCGCGTTGGGCGAACACCTGCTGGCCGATTACGGCGATCAGGCTCACCTGCGTCAGCTCGCCGATGAAGTCGATCTGGTGACCTTCGAGTTCGAAAGCGTCCCGGCCGAAACCGTGGCGTTCCTCTCGCAATTCGTGCCGGTGTACCCGAGCGCCGAAGCGTTGCGCATCGCCCGTGATCGCTGGTTCGAAAAGAGCATGTTCAAGGACCTGGGGATTCCCACCCCGGCGTTCGCCGACATTCAATCGCAAGCTGACCTGGACGCCGCTGTCGCTTCCATCGGTCTGCCGGCCGTGCTGAAAACCCGCACGCTGGGTTACGACGGCAAGGGCCAGAAAGTCCTGCGCAAGCCGCAAGACGTGGTCGGCACCTTCGCCGAACTGGGCAGCGTGGCCTGCCTGCTGGAAGGCTTCGTGCCGTTCACCGGCGAAGTGTCGCTGATCGCCGTGCGCGCTCGTGATGGCGAGACCCGGTTCTATCCGCTGGTTCACAACACCCACGACAGCGGCATTCTCAAGCTGTCCATCGCCAGCACCGATCACCCGCTGCAAGCCCTGGCCGAAGACTATTCCAGCCGAGTGCTCAAGCAACTGGATTACGTCGGCGTGATGGCGTTCGAGTTCTTTGAAGTCGACGGTGGCCTCAAGGCCAACGAAATCGCCCCGCGCGTGCACAACTCCGGGCACTGGACCACAGAAGGCGCCGAGTGCAGCCAGTTTGAAAACCACCTGCGGGCCGTTGCCGGTCTGCCGCTGGGTTCGACGGCCAAGGTCGGCGAGAGCGCGATGCTCAACTTCATCGGTGTTGTGCCGCCGGTCGAGAAGGTGATCGCGATTGCCGATTGCCATCTGCACCACTACGGCAAGGCGTTCAAGGTCGGTCGCAAGGTCGGTCACGCCAACCTGCGTTGCGCCGACAAGGCCACGCTAGAGCAGCAGATCCTCAAGGTCGAAGCGCTCATCTCCGAGTAGTTTCATGTGGCAGCGGCGGAACCATTCAGGTGCCGCCGTTCTCTCATGGCAGGATGCCAAAGTCTGACTAGGCTTCGACATAGTCACTTAATCAGAGGGAAATGCCATGGGAATTATCGGAACCATCTTTATCGGCTTGATCGTCGGCCTGCTGGCTCGGTTCCTGAAACCGGGCGATGACAGCATGGGCTGGATCATGACCATCCTGCTCGGTATCGGCGGTTCGCTGGCAGCCACTTACGGCGGTCAGGCGTTGGGCATTTATCACGCGGGCGAAGGCGCGGGCTTCATCGGTGCGCTGGTGGGCGCCGTGGTGTTGCTGGTGATCTACGGCCTGATCAAAAAGAACTGATCCCGAGCGACATAGCCCCTCTGCGCCGCCAGCGCAGAGGGCTAGAATGCTCGGCGACTTATCGTCTTCCTTTACCGAGCACCTCAATGCGCCGTCTTCTGTTGACCCTCCTTTTCCTGGGCAGTGGTTTGGCCCATGCCGACCAACTGCCAGAAACCGACTGGCTCGAACTGATGCCCAAGTCGGATCAGAAAGCCCTCGAGGCCATGCCCGAAATCGACCACAACACCCCCGAAGGTGATGGCACCTTTACCTCAAAGGGTGGCATGAAGCAGAGCAAAGGCTTGCCGGCGGTGATGTATTCGACCAAAACCGTGCCGTCGATGAACGACAAGAACATCCGCATCGGCGGTTATCCGGTGCCGCTGGAATCGGATGCCAAGGGCCGCAGCACGCTGTTCTTCCTGGTGCCGTACCCGGGCGCCTGCATCCACGTGCCGCCACCGCCGCCAAACCAGTTGGTGCTGGTGCGTTATCCCAAAGGGCTGAAGCTGGATGACATCTACACGCCGCTGTGGGTGACCGGCACGCTGAAGATCGAGAAGGTCACCAACGACTTGGCTGACGCGGCGTATGCACTGGATGCGGCGAAAGTGCGGGTGGTGAAAGAGTCGGATTTGTAAGCGCCAGCCAGGCCGGCAAAGATCAACTGTGGGAGCGACGGTGCGACGATTCGACTTGCTCGCGAAAGCGGTGTCTCAGTAAACGATGATGTTGAATGTTACGACCTCTTCGCGAGCAAGCCCGCTCCCACAGTTGATCTTTGCGGTGTTGCTTATAGAGGTTTGCTGCCGATGCTTACGCCAAGGGTGTGGCTGGCACCCGGCGCCAATGTCACCACGTCATCCATCACATTCGCCGTCTCGATGCACAGCATCCGCTGCCAGCCATCGGCGGCCATGTCACTGAACGCCGCCGCGCGTTCGATCCACGGGTTCCAGATCACTGTCGAGCGTGAACCGCTGCTGGTCAGCTCGATACGCCGTTCCCACATTGGATCGACAATGCTCAGTTTCGCCGGAGTGTCGAGATAGATCCGGTCAGTCTCGCCGGTAAAGCTCAAGTCGCCGGTTTGCGAGGTGGTGTTCCAGTCTTTGGTCGTATCGATGTAGCTCAAGCCATCGAGCCCTTCAACGTGCACGTTGCGCACGTCGCTGACCGCGAAATAGCTGTGCAACGCCTGGCTGATGGACACGGTTTCGGTGCCACGGTTATGACTGATCAGGCTGATGTGCAGTTGCTCATCCAGACGGATGCTCAACTTCAAATCCACCTGGTGCGGCCAGCCCGGAAAACCGCCGTCGGGGTAGGGCAGGACGAATTCGACCTTCAGGCTTTCGCCCTCGGCTTCGATGCCGCCCAGTTCCCAATCCATCGCCCGGACAAAACCATGGGCGCCGGCCGCTTCATTGCTGACGCGCATCGCCTTGACACTGGGTGGGTTGCGATCAAAGTTACCGAACCATGGCCAGCAAACCGGCACACCGGCGCGGATGCTCTTGCCGGTCTTGAATACGGCCTCGTCGTTGAGCCAGATCAGCGGCGGCTGGCCGGCCAATTGATAACTGAGGATGTGCGCGCCTTGCTGGGCCACCAGCAATTCGGCCTGACCGTGGCGGATGCGCCAGCAGTTCAGTTCATCCAGTTTCACGGCTTCAACGTTGGGCGTGCTCATGGGGCAACTCTCGATCAGGAACAATGACTGCAATGGACCGCAAAACGGCCGCCGCGTTTAACGTGCGCGTGGCGGCACCGAGCGAGTGCGGCCGCTGCCGTCGATGGCAACGAATACAAACACGGCTTCCGTCACTTTGCGCCACTCGCTGGACAGCGGATCGTCGCTCCAGACTTCGACCATCATCTGAATCGAGCTGCGGCCGATTTCCAGCGCCTGGGTGTAGAAGGAGAGCTGTGCGCCCACCGCCACCGGAACCAGGAACGCCATGCGGTCGATTGCGACGGTCGCGACGCGGCCACCGGCGACCTTGCTGGCCATGGCGGTGCCGGCCAAATCCATCTGTGCCACCAGCCAGCCGCCGAAAATATCGCCAAAGCCGTTGGTTTCACGCGGAAGCGCGGTGATTTGCAGGGCCAGGTCGCCTTGCGGAATCGGATCTTCTTGTTCGAGCTCTATCATGCCGGGGGTGCCTCTGACCCGTGACTCTTCATTGGTACTTCAGGTGAATAGCCGTCTTCGGAAAAAACGATTCAGCCCCGAACATACTACGTTCGTCACGTTTTTCGAAAGGCGCCTAAAGGGAAACTCTGCGAAACCGCCTGAGAACCCTGGCAGGCGTTTTCGCACAGCAACCCTTACAGACTGTTGCAAGCTGGCGAGTATATCGGTCGGTAGACTCCGAGACGACCGTCGGGTTCTCATTTTGACCGTCAAATACGCACCTCTATGTGCTTTTTCGAACAATTTGCTATGGTGCCGGACTTGCCCAAGCCTCCGCCAGCGTTGCTGGGGTTGCAGATCCGACTAATAAGAGAAGCCCTTGCCATGACCACAGCGCCCTCGAGCACTGCGCAGCCAACGCAATCCGCACGTCCGTTGACCCGCAACGATTACAAGACTTTGTCGCTGTCCGCCCTGGGCGGCGCGCTGGAGTTCTACGACTTCATCATCTTTGTGTTCTTCGCCACGGTGGTGGGCAAGCTGTTCTTCCCGGCCGACATGCCCGAGTGGCTGCGGCTGATGCAGACCTTCGGCATCTTCGCCGCGGGTTACCTGGCACGGCCGCTGGGCGGCATTGTGATGGCGCACTTCGGCGATTTGCTGGGGCGCAAGAAGATGTTCACCTTGAGCATTTTCATGATGGCGGTGCCGACTTTGATCATGGGTTTGCTGCCGACGTATGCGCAGATCGGCATGTGGGCGCCGATCCTGTTGCTGCTGATGCGCGTGATCCAGGGCGCGGCGATTGGCGGTGAAGTGCCGGGCGCCTGGGTTTTCGTTTCCGAACACGTACCGCAACGGCATATCGGTTACGCCTGCGGCACGCTGACCAGCGGTCTGACGGCGGGCATCCTGCTGGGCTCGCTGGTCGCCACGGCCATCAACAGTATTTACACCCCGGTGGAAGTCTCCGATTACGCCTGGCGCATCCCGTTCCTGCTGGGCGGCGTGTTTGGTCTGTTCTCGGTTTACCTGCGCCGCTGGCTGCACGAGACACCAGTGTTCGCCGAGCTGCAATTGCGCAAGGCCCTGGCCGAAGAAGTGCCGCTGCGCGCCGTTTTGCGTGACCATCGCGGGGCGATCCTGATTTCCATGCTGCTGACCTGGCTGCTGTCCGCCGGCATCATCGTGGTCATCCTGATGACCCCGACCGTGCTGCAAACCGTTTACCACTTCTCGCCGACCACCGCGTTGCAGGCCAACAGCCTGGCGATTGTGTTTTTGAGCCTGGGTTGCGTGGCGTCCGGTGCGCTGGCCGATCGTTTCGGCGCGGGTCGGGTGTTCGTGTTCGGCAGCGCATTGCTACTGCTGAGTTCGTGGACCTTCTACCACAGCCTGTTCAACCACCCCGATTGGCTGTTTCCGATGTACGCCGTGACCGGCCTGCTGGTCGGCACCATCGGCGCCGTGCCGTACGTGATGGTCAAGGCGTTCCCGGCAGTGGTGCGTTTCAGCGGGTTGTCGTTCTCCTACAACCTGGCCTACGCGATTTTCGGCGGCCTGACGCCGATGGTGGTGACGCTGCTGCTGAAGGAAAGCCCGATGGGGCCGGCCTACTATGTCGCGATCATTTGCGGGGTCGGGATATTGGTGGGTGCTTATCTTTGGAAGAAGGGGCGTTAAGCAGACCTCGTATGTACGACGCCTTCGCGAGCAAGCCCGCTCCCACAGTGGGCCTGCAGTGAACACAAAGGTTGAGTTCAACTCAGTCAACTGTGGGAGCGGCGGTGCGACGATTCGACTTGCTCGCGAAGAACGATAACGCGGTAGGCCTGCAAAAAATCGAATACTGGCCTTTCATCCAATTGTCATATTTCAGCCATAGAGTGTTCACACGGCCTGCTGATACTTGGCCCCGACTTAACACACCCTATCTGCTAGGAGTAAGGCATGAAACTGAAGCGTTTGATGGCGGCAATGACTTTTGTCGCTGCTGGCGTTGCGACTGCCAACGCGTTCGCCAACGAACTGGCCTGGCGCGGCGAGGCGGAAATCCGTCAGGGCTTGCTGCACATCTGGTCGGTGATGCGCGAGTGCGTCGAGCAAGGCCTGCG
>NZ_JBNNWE010000147.1:0-8797 GCF_050280905.1 Pseudomonas sp. NPDC086278 | reverse complement strand
GCCGCATAGCTACAACGACTATCGGTCACCAGTCGCCAGGGAGAAGTTGGCGGCGTGAAACCTTAATCGGTGTCCAAGATTACTTGACCAGTTCAAGCCCGCTCCCACAGTGGTAGGTGGTGATCACACATCCGGTTTCACACGGACAAACCGTGGGAGCGGGCTTGCTCGCGAAGAGGGAGGGTCAGTCAACACATCATCGACTGTTAGGGCGCCTTCGCGGGCAAGCCCGCTCCCACAGGTGGTAGGTGGTGATCACACATCCGGTTTCCCGGCATCAGATTCGGAACTGCCCGACCAGTTGGCCCAGTCGCTGGCCGAGGTCGGCCAGGCTGCGGGAGGTTTGCGCGCCCTGTTGGGTTTCGTCGGCGACGTTGTCCACGGCCACCGCGATCTGGTGCACGCTGCGGTTGATCTCTTCGGCCACGGCAGTCTGTTCTTCGGCGGCGCTGGCGATCTGTGCGTTCATGGAGTTAATGGTGCCGATCAGTTGCGCCATGGTGTCGAGCGATTCGCCGGCCTGGTTGGCCTGCGCCGAGGTGCCGTCGCCGGCCTCGCTGGAACGGCGCATGGCTTCCACCGCCGATTGGGTGCCGGCCTGCAAGCGGTCGATCATGCCCTGGATTTCCTGGGTGCTGATTTGCGTGCGGCTGGCCAGCGCCCGTACTTCGTCCGCCACGACCGCGAAGCCTCTCCCGGCTTCACCGGCGCGGGCGGCTTCGATGGCGGCGTTGAGTGCCAGGAGGTTGGTCTGTTCGGCAATCGAGCGGATCACTCCGAGCACGCTGACAATCGACGACACGTCTTTTTGCAGGCTGTCCAGTGACACGCCGCTGCTGCGAATGTCATCCACCAGCGCATGAATTTTCACAATGCTGCCGGCCACCACGCGCTTGGCAGCCTGACCTTCTTCGTCAGTCTGCTGCGCCGCGATGGCCGCGTTTTGTGCACTTTTGGCCACTTCCTGCGCCGCCGCCGACATCTCGTTGATCGCCGTCGCGACCTGATCGGTTTCGTGACGCTGACGCTCCATCGCCTGGTCCGAGCGCTGGGCCTGATCGGACACCTGATTGACCAGCCCGGTCAGTTGCGAGGTCATTTCGGTGATCTGGCGCACCAGGCTGTGAATCTTGTCGACGAAGCGGTTGAACGAGCCGGCCAGTTCGCCGAGTTCATCCTGGCTGGTGACGGTCAACCGGCGCGTCAAGTCGCCCTCGCCCGCCGCGATGTCATCGAGGTTGGCTTTCATCAGGGTCAATGGCCGCAGAATGGTATTGGCCAGCAGCATCCCGGCGGCGGCGATCACCACCAGCACCACGACGGCGATGCCGATGATGCTCAGCAACACGCCTTCCATGCGGTCCTGGACCTTGGCCTCGACCACCGCCACTTGCGCTTCGATACCGTCGAGGTTGACCGAGGTGCCGACCGCCATGTCCCACTTCGGCAGGTATTCGGTGTAGCCGAGTTTCGGCACCAGCACTTGCGAGTTGCCCGGCAATGGCGAGCTGTATTGCAGATAGTGCGTGCCGTCTTTGGCGACTTTCACCAGGTCGCGGTTGACGTAGACGCCGTTCGGATCGCGGTTGTCCTTGAAGCTCTGGCCCACGCCTTCCGGGCTGTTGGCCTTGAACAGGCGCACGGTGTTGGAGTCGTAGCCGAAGAAGTAGCCTTCCTTGCCGTAGCTGATGCTCGACAACAACTTGACCACCTGCGCCCGCGCCGCGTCATCGCCGGGGGCGGCCGCGTCGTACAGCGGTTTGATCGCGGTCATCGCCACGGCAAC
Organism: Pseudomonas sp. NPDC086278; assembly: GCF_050280905.1. Classification (NCBI taxonomy): domain Bacteria; kingdom Pseudomonadati; phylum Pseudomonadota; class Gammaproteobacteria; order Pseudomonadales; family Pseudomonadaceae; genus Pseudomonas; species Pseudomonas sp. NPDC086278. The sequence goes on along the minus strand of NZ_JBNNWE010000147.1, from coordinate 7,011 downwards.
GTAACTTTGCAGGGTCGCCTTGGCATCGTTCAGCAGGCGCTGGCGGGTTTCCTCGACTTCCTTGTGCGCCTGCTCCTGCAGCACGAACAAGGTGGTCAGACTGATGATCAGCGCAAAGAGCAATACCGGGAGAACGGCAAGTGACAGGACTTTAGCCTTCAGGCTCAGGCGCATGACGGTTCGCTCTTTTGATGTTGTTGGCGGGGTTAAAGGCTTTAACGGCACGCCAAGTCAAAAGTTGAATCGCCGCCCCCCAATCCCCTGTGGGAGCGGGCTTGCTCGCGAAAACGGTGAATCAGTCACGTTGAGCTTGGATGTGACGACGTCTTCGCGAGCAAGCCCGCTCCCACAGGGGCGGAATGGGATCAGAGAACCATCGCGGCGACCCAGCCGAACGCCAGCAGCGGCAGGTTGTAGTGCAGGAACGTCGGGACCACGGTGTCCCAGATATGGTGATGCTGGCCGTCGATATTCAACCCGGAGGTCGGGCCCAGCGTCGAATCGGACGCCGGCGAACCGGTGTCGCCCAGTGCACCGGCGGTGCCGACGATGCACACGATCGCCATCGGGCTGAAGCCCAGTTGCACGCACAGCGGCACAAAAATCGCCGCCAGAATCGGCACGGTCGAAAACGACGAGCCGATGCCAATGGTCACCATCAACCCCACCAGCAACATCAGCAACGCGCCGATAGCCTGGCTGTGATCGATCCACGCCGCCGCGCTCTCGACCAGCGTTCGCACCTGGCCGGTGGCTTTGAGCACTTCGGCGAAACCTGAGGCGGCGATCATGATGAAGCCGATCATCGCCATCATCTTCATGCCTTCGGTAAACAGGTCGTCGGTCTCGCGCCACTTCACGATGCCCGAGACCGAGAAAATCAGAAAACCGGCCAGCGCGCCGATGATCATCGAATCCAGCAGCAACTGAATGATGAACGCCGCCGCAATGGCCAGGCCGGCGATGCCGAGTGTCATCGGGTTGTAGGCGACGCTGACCTGCTCGACCTGCTCGATTTTCTCAAGGTCGTAGACACGCTTTTTGCGGTAGCTGAACAACACCGCCACCAACAGGCCGAACACCATGCCCATCGCCGGAATGGCCATGGCGTGCATGACATTGATCTGACTGATATCAACGCCGGCCTTGCTGACGTTGGCCAGCAGGATCTGGTTGAGAAAGATGTTGCCGAACCCCACCGGAAACACCATGTACGGCGTGATCAGACCGAAAGTCATGACGCAAGCGATCAAGCGGCGATCCAGTTGCAGCTTGGTCAGCACGTATAAAAGCGGCGGCACCAGCAACGGAATAAAGGCGATATGTATCGGCAGGATGTTCTGCGAAGCGATGGCCACGACCCACAGCAAGCCGATCAAGAGCCATTTCACCTGACGCCCACCGCTGGCGTGTTGGCGATCCACCATCAACAGCGCTTTGTCCGCCAGCGCGTGGGCCAGCCCGGACTTGGCAATCGCCACCGCAAACGCCCCGAGCAGTGCGTAAGACAACGCCACCGTCGCCCCGCCGCCGAGGCCGCTGTTGAAGGCTTTCAGCGTGGCGTCGATGCCCAGGCCACCGGTCAGACCGCCGACCAGGGCGCCGACAATCAGCGCGATCACAACGTGCACGCGGGACAGGCTGAGCACCAGCATGACGCCGACCGCGGCAATTACAGCATTAATCATCGTTACCTCAAGGCACGCGAAAAGAGTCCGGCCGGCAGTCTGCGAAAGCGCCGCCAGCGGATGAAGGATTGGTTTTTTTTAGAGGGCGCGCACTGTGAAGGAAGCAGCCGCAAGCTGCAAGCCTGAAGCTGCAAGCTTTCGTGTCCTCACTGGCAGCTTGCAGCTCAAGAAAACGGCTGCCGGGCCGCTACAGTGCAAAGTCTCAGATAAATATCGAATAAGGACGTCTCCATGTCGCTCAGACAACTTTCCATCCAATGGAAAATCACCTTGCTGGCCGGGCTTTGCCTCGCGGGCATCGTGACCCTGCTGGTGGGCCTTTCGCTGTACCGCATGGAGCACAGCTCCGAGATGGTGAAAGCCTCAAGCATGGAGATGCTCACCGAAGCGGCCCAGGCGCGGATCGAATCCCAGGGCGAAAACCAGGCGCTGAACATTCGCCAGCAGTTCATGGACGCCTATCAATACGGCCATGGCTTCTCGCGTCAGGTGCTGTTCCTGCGCGATCAGGCGGAAAAACGCTTCCTCGATGCCTTCGATCTGCGCGAAGACCTGACGCGTCAGGTCAAGTCGGCGCTGCAAGCCAACCCGGACCTGCTCGGCCTGTCGCTGGTATTTGAAGCCAATGCGCTGGACGGCAAGGACGAATTGTTCGCCGGTCAGGCCGAGTTGGGCAGCAACGACAAGGGCCGTTTTGCCCTGTACTGGTCGCAGCCGACGCCTGGCAAAGTGACGTCGATGGCGCTGCCGGAAAGCGACATGGCCGACACCAGCACCGGCCCCAGCGGCGAACCGGCCAACGCCTGGTTCACGTGCCCGCGCACCACGCTCAAACCCTGCGTGATCGAACCGTACTTCTATGTGATCGACGGCCAGAACGTACTGATGACCAGCGTCGTCTTCCCGCTGCTGGTCAACGGCAAAGTCATCGCGTCGCTGTCGGTGGACATCAACCTCAACAGCCTGCAAGCGATGAGTCAGGGCGCGAGCAAAAAGCTCTACGACGGCCAGACCAGCGTCAGCATCATCAGCCCGGTCGGCCTGCTCGCCGGTTACAGCCCCGACGCCGGCAAACTCAGCCAGCGTCTGGATGCGGTGGACAAGACCAGCGGTGCCGAGCTGATTCGCCTGCTCGCCAGCAGCAGCAAAACCCAAAGCCTGCACGGCGATCAGCAATTGAAAGTGCTGGCGCCGTTCCAGCCGATTCCCGGCGGCAAGTCGTGGGGCGTGTTGCTCGACGTGCCGGAGAAAGTGCTGGTCGGCCCGGCCGAAATCCTGAAAAAACAACTCGATGACAGCAACAGCGCTGGCACCTGGGTCGAACTCGGCCTCGGGGTGCTGGCGGCGTTGATAGGTTTGGTGCTGGTGTGGCTGATGGCGCGCAGCGTGACCAGACCGATCCTCGGCGTGGCGCGGATGCTTGAAGACATCGCCAGCGGTGAAGGCGACCTGACCCGGCGTCTGGCGTACGACAAAAAGGATGAGTTGGGCCAGTTGGCCGGCTGGTTCAACCGCTTCCTCGACAAGCTGCAACCCATCATCGCCGAGGTGAAACGCTCGGTGCAGGACGCGCGCAGCACGGCGGACCAGTCGTCCGCCATCGCCACCCAGACCAGCGCCGGCATGGAGCAGCAATACCGCCAGGTCGATCAGGTCGCCACCGCGTCCCACGAAATGAGCGCCACCGCCCAGGACGTCGCCCGCAGCGCCGCGCAAGCCGCGCAGGCGGCCAAGGACGCGGATCAGGCGACTCGCCGTGGGTTGACGGTGATCGATCAGACCACCACCAGCATCGACAACCTCGCCGCCGACATGAGCGCGGCGATGGTGCAGGTCGAGGGGCTGGCGGCCAACAGCGAGAAAATCGGCTCGGTGCTGGAGGTGATTCGCGCCATCGCCGAGCAGACCAACCTGCTGGCCCTCAACGCCGCAATCGAAGCGGCCCGCGCCGGTGAGGCCGGACGCGGCTTTGCCGTGGTGGCCGACGAAGTGCGCAACCTGGCGCGCCGCACACAGGAGTCGGTTGAAGAAACCCGCCTGGTGATCGAGCAACTGCAAAGCGGCACGCAGGACGTGGTCGGTTCGATGAACAACAGCCATCGTCAGGCACAAGGCAGCGTCGAACAGGTGGGCCAGGCCGTGACCGCGTTGCGCCAGATTGGCGAGGCGGTGACGGTGATCAGCGACATGAACCTGCAAATTGCTTCGGCGGCGGAAGAGCAGAGTGCGGTGGCCGAGGAGATCAACAGCAACGTGGCGACGATTCGCGACGTGACCGAGTCGTTGTCGGGGCAGGCCAATGAGTCGGCGCGGGTGAGTCAGTCGTTGAACAGCCTGGCGAATCAGCAGCAGAGTCTGATGGATCAGTTTCGGGTTTGACCCGGATTTAGCCTGCACCGCAGATCAATGTGTGAGCGAGCTTGCTCGCGATAGCGGTTGTACATTCAACATCAACGTTGCCTGACACACCGCTATCGCGAGCAAGCTCGCTCCCACAGGTTAAGGGGTTGGCTTTGGACGGGTGTCAGCGCTTGGGCAGCTGGATGACCACTTTCAACCCGCCCCACTCGCTTTCTTCCAGCTTCAGCACCCCGCCCCACGTGTCGACGATGTCGCGCACGATGCCCAGTCCCAACCCATGCCCATCCGTCTGTTCATCCAGCCGCGTGCCGCGACTGAACACCTGGTCACGCTGCTCTTCGGGAATCCCCGGGCCGTCATCTTCCACGCTCAGTTCAAACCCTTCAGCCGATTCCACCACGCTCAAGCGAACCTCGGCATCCGCCCATTTGCAGGCGTTGTCCAGCAAGTTGCCGAGCAGTTCCAGCAAGTCCTCACGGTCCCACGGCAACTGCAACCCGGCCGGTGCGCGATAGCTCAGGGCCAGATGCTCGCCATGAATCATGTTCAGCGTGGCCAGCAACCCCGGCAGTTGCGCATCGCAATCGAACAACGCCCCTGGCAGCGCATCACCGGACAACCGTGCGCGATTGAGTTCGCGATTGAGTCGTTGCTGGACCTGTTCCAGTTGTGCCTTGAGCAGTTTGCGCAGCTCGGGATGGGCATCGAGTTTTTCGCTGGCAGCCATGCTGAGCAACACCGCCAGCGGGGTTTTCAGGGCATGGCCGAGATTGCCCAGGGCATTACGCGAGCGCTTGAGGCTGTCCTCGGTGTGGGCCAGCAAATGGTTGATCTGCGCCACCAGCGGCTCGAGTTCCACCGGCACTTGATCATCCAGTTGCGAACGCTGGCCCTGTTGCAACTGGGCAATCTGCTCGCGCGCCTTTTCCAGCGGACGCAAGGCGCGGCGCACGGTGATGCGTTGCAGCAGCAGAATCAGCAGCAGCCCGGCCAGCCCCAGGCCCAGGCCGACCTGTTGCATGCGCAGAAAGCTTTCGCGCACGGGCGTGTAATCCTGCGCGACGCTGATCGAAATCGACTGGCCAAGCCGTCGATAGTCCGAGCGCAGCACCAGCAATTGCTGACCTTCCGGCCCCAGTTGCAGGTTGCTGTGCAGGCCGGGCCGATCCATCGGTGGCAATTCCTGGTCCCACAGCGAGCGGGAGCGCCAATGGCTGTTGGCGAAATCGATGCGGAAGTAATGCCCGGAAAACGGCCGCTGATAGGCCGGCGACAGGTGACTTTCATCCAGCTGCAAGCCCTGCGGCCCGCGCACCAGCGCCACCAACAGGCTTTCGCTGTCGTCGCGCAACCCGGCTTCGAGGTAGCGTTGCAAACCCATTTCGAACAGCCACAGGCTGGTCTGCGCCAGCACCAGGCCGACGATCACCATCACACTGATCAAGCCCAGGCTCAAGCGGCGCTGGATCGACTTCACTGCGCTTGCCCGCCGAACAGGTAACCCTGGCCGCGACGGGTTTCGATCACGCTGCGCCCCAGCTTGCGCCGCAGGTGATTGACGTGGACTTCGAGCACGTTGGAATCGCGCTCGGTTTCACCGTCGTAGAGGTGTTCGGCGAGATGGCTTTTGGAGAGGATTTGCTCGGGGTGCAGCATGAAATAGCGCAGCAGGCGAAACTCGGCGGCGGTGAGCTGGATGTCGGCGCCGTCACGGGTCACGCATTGTCGACCTTCGTCCAGGTGCAAACCGGCGGCCTTGAGCGTCGGCTGATTGGCCTGGCCATGGGAACGACGCAGCAGCGCCTGCACCCGCAGGTGCAGCTCTTCGGGGTGGAACGGCTTGGTCAGGTAATCGTCGGCGCCAGCCTTGAGGCCTTCGATGCGCTCGGCCCAGGAACCGCGCGCGGTGAGGATCAGCACCGGCGTCATCAGGCCACCGGCCCGCCATTGCGCCAACACTTCAAGCCCCGGCAACCCCGGCAGGCCGAGGTCGAGGATGATCAAGTCATACGGCTCGCTGCTGCCCTGATACACCGCGTCGCGACCGTCCGCCAGCCAATCGACGGCGTAACCCTGACGGTTGAGGCCGGCCAGCAATTCGTCCGCCAGGGGCACGTGGTCTTCCACCAGCAACAGTCGCATCGGTCAATCTTCCTTGTCTTTGATTAAGCGGCCGGTGGCGGCTTCGATATCGAGTTCACGGACCACGCCTTCGGTGGTCAGCAACTCGACTTCATAAATGTAGACGTCGTGTTTTTCTTCAAGCTCCGCTTCCAGCAGTTTAGAGCCCGGATAGCGATCCAGTGCCTGTTGCAGCAGCTGTTCCAGCGGCAGAATCACCCCTTGCTGGCGCAAGCGCAGGGCTTCGTCCTGATCGAGGTCGCGGGCCAGCACCAATGGACAAAACGCCAACAGCACCAGCGCCATGCGTGAAAACGAAAGCACCTTCATTACGTATCCTGATGATCCTTGAGCACCTGGCCGCTGACAGCGTCTAATTCCAGGTCCCACTCAAGGCCTTGTGGGTCGCGCAGCTCAACCTGATAGATGTACTTGCCGTACTCTTCTTCCAGCTCGGTTTCGTTGATGGTCGAACCGGGGTGTTTGGCCACAGCCGTGGCGTTGAGCTTTTCGAAAGACACAATGGTACCAGCGTCGCGCAGCCGCAGGGCTTCGTCGGGGCCCAGGTCGCGAGCGTGGGCGAGGCTGGCGGTCAGGGTGATCAGGGAGGCGGTGAACAGGGCAGCCAGGGTTTTCATGGGTGTCTCCGTATTTTTTTGTGTGTTGCGTACGGCGCTCACCTTAGCGAGCCGAACTTAACTGAAACTGAATTGCCATCATTGGCCATGAACACACCACAATCCACGGTGGGAGCAACTGTCTTAACCCTGCCATTCGTCACCGCCATTCGGTGCCGTCGCGCAGCATGGCATTCAGCCGGATCAACAGTATCCGCATGCAG
>NZ_JBNNWE010000146.1:0-8917 GCF_050280905.1 Pseudomonas sp. NPDC086278 | reverse complement strand
ACGCAACTGGATACGGCCGACGTGCCGACGGAGAAAGACCTTCAACCTGGCGCTGATTGCAAGGCGGTCACGCTTGACAGTGACAAGGCTTCCGCGATCAAGACTGCTCAGGTTTGGCGTTCGGACTGGTTACCACCCGGGTTTGAGCTGACCAGCAGCAGTGCCCGTAAAGATCCTGAGACCAAAACCCAGGTCAACAGCCTGATGTACGACGACGGTCTGGCGCGCTTTTCGGTGTTCCTTGAGCCGCTCAACGGTGCAACTGTCACCGATACTCGCACTCAGCTTGGCCCGACGGTCGCGGTGTCTCGGCGCTTGACGACACCCCAGGGCGAGATGATGGTAACGGTCGTGGGTGAAATTCCGATCGGCACCGCGGAACGGATTGCGCTTTCCATGCGCACTGATGCCACTGCAACCAAGTAGCGAGCTCATGTCGAAATGTTTGGTGAGCATTTCAATTTGCAAAAAATCCTGAATTTTTCTATAGGTCAGAGCCTCACGGCTCTGGCCTTGTTTTGTTGTTCCCGGAACAAAAATACCGGCGTATCGTTCCCGGTGTTCCTTGCTCCATATCGCTTAACCATGCTCGTCGTAACGGGAGCCGTATGTCGATACCACGCTTGAAGTCTTATCTCTCCATTTTTGCCACCGTGCTGGTGCTCGGTCAGGCGGTGACTGCTCAAGCAGTCGAATTGCCTGACTTCACCCAACTGGTCGAGCAGGCCTCGCCTGCGGTGGTAAACATCAGTACCACGCAAAAGCTGCCGGACCGCAAAGTGTCCGGTCAAATGCCGGACCTTGAAGGCTTGCCGCCAGCGTTGCGCGAGTTCTTCGAACGGGGCATGCCACAGCAGCGTTCGCCGCGCGGTGATCGCCAGCGTGAGGCGCAATCCCTGGGTTCGGGTTTCATCATCTCGCCTGATGGCTACATTCTGACCAACAACCATGTGATCGCCGATGCCGACGAGATTCTCGTTCGACTGGCCGACCGCAGTGAACTGAAAGCCAAATTGATCGGCACCGATCCACGTTCCGACGTGGCATTGCTGAAGATCGAAGGCAAGGACCTGCCGGTTCTGAAACTGGGTAAATCCCAGGACTTGAAAGCCGGACAGTGGGTTGTCGCCATCGGGTCGCCGTTTGGCTTCGATCACACCGTGACCCAAGGTATCGTCAGTGCTATCGGTCGGAGCTTGCCGAACGAAAACTACGTTCCGTTCATCCAGACCGACGTGCCGATCAATCCGGGCAACTCCGGTGGTCCGCTGTTCAATCTGAACGGCGAAGTAGTCGGCATCAACTCGCAGATCTACACCCGTTCAGGCGGCTTCATGGGGGTGTCGTTTGCGATCCCTATCGATGTGGCGATGGACGTTTCCAATCAGCTGAAAAGCGGCGGTAAAGTCAGCCGCGGCTGGTTGGGCGTAGTGATTCAGGAAGTGAACAAGGACCTGGCCGAGTCGTTCGGTCTTGAGAAGCCGGCCGGCGCACTGGTCGCTCAGATCCAGGATGACGGCCCGGCTGCCAAGGGTGGGCTGCAAGTGGGCGATGTGATCCTGAGCATGAATGGTCAACCGATCGTCATGTCTGCTGATCTGCCGCATCTGGTGGGAGCCCTGAAAGAAGGCGCGAAGGCCAATCTTGAGGTCATTCGCGAGGGCAAGCGCAAGAATGTCGAGCTGATCGTTGGCGCAATCCCTGATGAAGGCAAAGAGCTGGGTGCATCGCCCAAGTCCGGTGTTGAAACCAGCAGTAATCGTCTGGGCGTGGCCGTCGCCGATTTGACTGCAGAGCAGAAGAAAACCCTGGACCTCAAAGGTGGTGTAGTCATCAAGGAAGTTCAGGACGGCCCTGCTTCGTTGATTGGCTTGCAGCCCAATGACGTGATCACTCACCTGAACAACCAGGCCATTGGCGACAGCAAGGAGTTTGCCGAGATTGCCAAGGCGCTACCGAAGAATCGCTCGGTGTCGATGAGAGTTCTGCGTCAGAACCGTGCAAGCTTCATCACCTTCAAACTGGCTGAATAAACCGGTAGTTGGCTGAATAAAAAACCGCCTCGAAAGAGGCGGTTTTTTTGTGCCTGAAAGATGTCTCTGAAGGCTCAGCCCATCATGTCCTTGACCATGCGCTCCTGTTCCATCAACTCACGCTGTCGCGCATCGATGCGCGACGACAGCGGGAAGTTGCTGCCCGCTTTGCGCTTGGCGAAGTCGAGTTGCTGAATGGCTTGACGATAGTCGCCAACCAGCGCGAAGTACTCGGCGCGAGCCTGGTGCAACCCGATAATGTTGCCCGACAGTCCGCGTGTCTCAGCCACTTGGTACCAGACGTCCGGATCGTCCGGGCGCGATTTGAGCAGACCTTCGAGCGCCTTTTCCGCATCGGCGGCGCGGTTCTGTTTCAGCAGCAGATCGACGCGTACCTGATTCAGCGGATAGTTGCCGGGATATTGCGTCAGCATCCGGTCGACCCTTGATTGAGCGTCGGGCAGGCGGTTGTTGGTGATGTCCAGATCGACTTGCGCCAGGTTGTAGATGATCTCGTTCGGGGACTTGGCCAGCAGCAACTTGAGATTCTCCCGCGCCTCGTTCAACTGGCCGCCCTTGATCTGGGCGATCGCCAGACCATACCGGGCAACGTCGTTGTTGGGGTTCTCATCGAGTTGTGCCCTGAAGCGCTTGGCGCCCAAACCTGGCGTTTCTTCATAGATCAACTGGACCCGCGCTCGAATCAACTGATACCGCATCGTGTCTTCGACGCCGCCCGGTTTGGCCTGTTCGGCGCGGTTGCGAGTGTCGGCGATCCGCGATTCAGTCACCGGGTGAGTCAGCAGAAATTCCGGTGGCTTGGCGTCGAAGCGATACTGACGCATCAATCGTTCGAACATGGTCGGCATCGAACGTGGGTCGTAACCGGCTTTTTCCAGATTGACGATGCCAATACGGTCGGCTTCCTGTTCATTCTGGCGCGAGAAACGCCGCTGCTCTTGAATCGCCGCTGCTTGAGTACCGGCAATCGCCGCGATCCCGGCATCACCGGCCCCGGCTGCCGCGATGACGATCCCGGCCAGCAGAGCGGCCATCATCGGTACTTGCATGCGCTGTTGCGCTTCAACGCCACGGGCAAAGTGGCGCTGCGACAAGTGAGCCAATTCGTGGGCCAGTACCGACGCGTATTCGCCCTCGGTCTGCGCGTAGAGGAACAGGCCGCCATTGACCCCGACAATTCCGCCCGGCGCCGCAAAGGCGTTGAGCTGCGGGCTGTTGATCAGGATGAACTCAAGGCGCCGGTCATTCACCTGGCTGGTTTCCACCAGGCGGTAAACACTGGATTCAACGTAGTCCTTGAGCTGCGGGTCGTTGAGCTGCGACACCTGGCTGCGCAACAGTGCCAGCCACGCTCGGCCCAATTGATATTCCTGTTGCGGCGAGACGATGGCAGAACTGGCGTCGCCGAGTGACGGCAAGTCGTCGGCGAAGCCCGGTGAGGCGAGCAGGCAAGCGAGCGTCAGCAGGGTAGGGCGCAAAAAAGTCATGCACAAAGCCTTAGTCGACAAAGAGCTTACTGTAGCCGGACACTTGGCTTGGGACCAGATATTCTAGGCAGCTCAAAACACCTGACCCGGAGTGAAGCAATGACCGATGCTGTAGCCCATGACGTCGAACTGGACGCCAGCGGCCTGAATTGTCCGTTGCCGTTGCTCAAGGCCAAACTGGAACTCAATCGACTGGCCAGCGGCGCCGTGCTCAAGGTCATCGCCACCGATGCGGGCTCCCAGCGCGACTTCCGCACCTTTGCCCGATTGGCCGGCCATACGCTGCTTCGCGAAGAAGACGAGGCGGGTGTTTACCGCTATTGGTTGAAAAAAGCCTGAAACCCGCTGCGTTCGTTTCTAAGGATTATTGATGTTCAAAGTGTTACGCGACTGGATTCAGCGTTATTTTTCCGATGAAGAAGCCGTGGTGCTGGCGGTTCTGTTGTTTCTGGCGTTTACCGCCGTGCTCACCCTGGGCGGCATGCTCGCGCCGGTGCTGGCGGGGATGGTGCTGGCGTACCTGATGCAAGGGCTGGTGGTAACGCTGGAGCGCCTGCGCATGCCCGGCGGCGTGGCGGTGGGATTGGTTTTCGCACTGTTCATGGGGGTGTTGCTGGTCTTCATGATTGTCGTGGTGCCGTTGCTCTGGCATCAGTTGATCACGCTGTTCAACGAGTTGCCGGGCATGCTCGCCAAATGGCAGTCGTTGCTGTTGCTGCTGCCTGAGCGCTATCCGCATCTGGTGTCAGACGAACAGGTGTTGCAAGCCATTGACGTGGCGCGCGGCGAGATCGGCAAGTTCGGTCAGTGGGCGCTGACATTCTCGCTGTCGAGCCTGCCGCTGCTGGTCAACATCATGATCTATCTGGTGCTGGTGCCGATCCTGGTGTTTTTCTTTCTCAAGGACCGGGAGATGATCGGCCAGTGGGTGCGCGGTTACCTGCCGCGCGAACGGGCGCTGATCACCCGCGTTGCCCACGAGATGAACCGGCAGATCGCCAACTACATTCGCGGCAAAGTCATCGAGATTTTCATTTGCGGTGGCGTGACCTACCTGGCGTTCGTCGTTTTGGGGCTCAACTACGCGGCGCTGTTGGCATTGCTGGTGGGCATATCAGTGGTGGTGCCCTACGTCGGGGCGGTGGTGGTGACCGTGCCGGTGCTGCTCATTGCGTTGTTCCAGTGGGGCTGGAGTGATCAGTTCATCTATCTGATGGCGGTCTACGGGATCATTCAAACGCTGGATGGCAATGTGCTGGTGCCGTTGTTGTTCTCGGAAGCGGTGAATTTGCACCCGGTTGCGATCATTTACGCGGTGCTGTTGTTTGGCGGGCTGTGGGGATTCTGGGGGGTATTTTTTGCGATTCCCCTGGCGACGCTGTTCAAGGCAGTTCTGGATGCATGGCCGCGTAAAGAGCCGGTGGTGGCGCCACTGCTCTAACCGTCAGCTGCGAATACTCAGCGAGCTGACGGCCCCATCCGGAGCAAGCTCGGTCCCACAGGTGACCCTTTATGCCTGACAACTCGGTCTACTGTGGGAGTGAGCTTGCTCGCGATGGCGTCGTGACCGGCGCCAATAATCTCAGGCTTTATTCAATGCCTCAGCCGCAGCCAATACCGCATCCACATGCCCCGGCACCTTCACACCGCGCCATTCCTGACGCAGTACACCGTTTTTGTCGATCAGGAACGTGCTGCGATCAACGCCCATGTATTCCTTGCCATAGAGCTTTTTCAGCTTGATCACGTCGAACAACTGGCACAGCGCCTCTTCTTTATCGCTAATCAGCTCGAAGGTGAAGGCTTGCTTGGCTTTGAAGTTCTCGTGGGATTTCAGGCTGTCGCGGGACACGCCAAAGACTTCAGTGTTGGCAGCTTTAAAGGCCTCCAACTGATCGCGAAAGCCTTGGCCCTGGGTCGTGCAGCCCGGTGTGCTGTCTTTCGGATAAAAGTAGATCACCACTTGCTTGCCTTTGAGGGCGGCGAGGCTGATGGTCTGTCCGCTGGTGGCGGGCGCTTCGAAATCGGCAACCGGCTGGTCGATGGCAACGGCCATGAAAGCTTCCTTACATTGGGTTTTGTGGGCGCCACGGTTCGATCAGGGCATCCAGGTTCAGCGCGTCGGCGAAATCCAGGAACTGATCGCGTAACCAGCTGATTTGCACGCCGGCCGGCAGGGTCACGGTAAACGTGGCGTTGAGCATGGTGCCGCCGGTTTGCGGTGCCTGATACGTGTCGCAGGTGAGATTTTCCAGCTCGACGTTGTGGTCCATGAAGAACTGGCACAGCTCGTTGATGATGTCCGAACGGTAGGCGGAGCTGACGTACGCAACATAAGGCAGGGCCTGGGGGCGGTTTTCCAGCGCGGCACTGCGCACCACATTCACGGTGAATGCATGCTTTTTGGCAAGGCCGGGCAGGCTGCCTTCAAGGCGCGCCAAGGCGTCCCAGCTGCCGGAGATTTCGAGGATCAACGCACTGCACTCGCCATGACGGGTCAGGCGAGAGGTGACCACGGCGCAGCGATTTTCATGGCTGGCGCGGCACAGGACGTTAGTCAGCTCCATGGGGTTGGCGCCGAGGGCACTGATGACAAGGAATTGTTCGCGAACTGTGGGGGTGGACATGCAGCATTCCTAAAGCGATGAGCGGTCGGTACTTCTACGGGCTTTTATTACCGGGGGCGAGCCTGCGGATGCGAATTCAGAAAACCCGGGCGAAGGTTGCAACGTGCTCCATCAAGACAGGAGCGAAGGGTGGCAACGCTGGATCGGGGCTTGTGATGCCGAAAATGGAGGCTGAAACCCGGCGCAAGAGCTTATCAGTACCGATCAAAGTCTGAAGGGTAGCGAAAAGCGGCGCCAAGGGGAATGGCGGCAGCGCAGTACTTCGCTTGTACAAGCATCTTGGCGCCAGTACCATTACCGCTCTCTTTTTCCGGCAGGAGCGGTTTCATGATTGCGGGCAGTATGGTGGCACTGGTCACACCCATGGATGCACAAGGGCGTCTTGACTGGGACAGCCTCAGCAAACTCGTGGACTTCCACCTTAAAAACGGTACTCATGCCATTGTCGCGGTCGGTACTACCGGCGAGTCGGCAACCCTCGACGTCAACGAGCACATCGAAGTCATCCGTGCCGTGGTCAAGCAAGTCAATGGTCGCATCCCGGTCATCGCCGGCACCGGTGCCAATTCGACCCGCGAAGCCGTCGAACTGACCCGCAACGCGAAAGAAGCCGGAGCCGACGCCTGCCTGCTGGTCGTTCCGTATTACAACAAGCCGACCCAGGAAGGTCTGTACCAGCACTTCAAGCACATTGCTGAAGCGGTCGATATTCCACAGATTCTCTATAACGTTCCTGGCCGCACGTCTTGCGACATGCAGGCCGAGACCGTAATTCGCCTGTCCACCGTGCCGAACATCATCGGCATCAAGGAAGCCACCGGGGACCTCAAGCGCGCCCAAACCATCATTGATGGCGTGAGCAAGGACTTCATTGTGCTGTCCGGTGATGATCCGACAGCGGTTGAGCTGATCCTGCTCGGCGGCAAGGGCAATATCTCCGTCACCGCCAACGTCGCTCCGCGCGAAATGGCTGACCTGTGCGAGGCCGCGCTCAAGGGCGACGCCGCAACCGCGCGGGCAATCAACGAAAAACTGATGCCGCTGCACAAAGACCTGTTCATCGAAGCCAACCCGATTCCGGTGAAATTTGCTTTGGTGGAAATGGGCCTGATGCACGAAGGCATTCGCCTGCCATTGACCTGGCTGAGCACACCTTGTCATGAAACGCTCCGCACGGCCCTGCGCCAGTGCAGCGTCCTGGTTTAATTGAGGAAGCACTACGCATGAAGCGATTGGCCGGACTTTCCGCACTTGCCTTGATTATCTCCAGCACCAGCGGCTGTGGATGGGTCTGGGGCCCGGAAGGTTATTTCCGTGACCGTGGTAGCGATTACCTGGAAGCGCAACAGACTGCACCCATGCAATTGCCACCGGACGTAACCACCTCCAAGCGTCTGGATCCGCTGCTGCCGATCCCGCGCAACGTGGCCGACGACACTGTTAAAGGTGAATACATCGTGCCGCGTCCGCTGCCTCTGTCCGCAGCGGCTGACGCCAGCGCCTACTCGTTGCAGAAGAGCGGCGACTCAAGTTCGATCCTGGCTCAGAATCCGCCGGCCGAAGCTTGGCCAGTGGCTGTGCAGTTCTTCCAGGACAACGGCTTCCGTCTGGATGAGCAGAAACCGCAAACCGGTGAGTTCACCACCACCTGGCAGCATTCCGATGAGCTGTCCGCGGCGATGGCCAAGCGCCTGAGCGCTGCCGGTATCGCATCTGACAGCGAGACCCGCGTGCGAGTGCGGATCGAGCCGGGCGTGCAGCGCAACACCAGTGAGATCTACGTGGTCAGTGCTCAACGTCCAGCGGGTAGCACCGCCGATGTCGACTTCACCAATCGTTCGGTCAACACCGGCCTGGACGCGGCACTGGTCGACGACATGCTGGCAAGCATGAGCCGCATCTCGGAGAAGGGCGGTTCGGTCTCCATGCTGGCTTCGCGTGATGCAGATATGCCAGGTCGTGTCAGCCTGAGCGAAGACGGCAGCGGCAACCCGGTATTGAACGTCGGTTCTGACCTGGATCGTGCCTGGTCGAGCGTTGGTCGTGCGCTGGAGCAAGGCGAATGGCGCGTTGAAGACATCAACCGCAGCCTGGGTCTGTACTACATCAACCTGTCTGAAAAAGCCGAGAAGAAAGACGAGAAGCCAGGTTTCTTCAGCAGCCTGTTCGGCAGTGCGCCGACCAAGGAAGAAGTTGAAGCCCGCGCCGAGCGTTATCAGGTTCGCCTGAGCAAGGTCGGCGACAGCGTCCAGGTCACCGTCGAGAAGAACATCAACACCGTTGCGCCGGCTGAAGTGGCGCGCAAAGTGTTGAGCGTGATTCAGGACAACCTGGGCTGATCCCATGCGTTTTGCCGTTCTCGGCAGCGGTAGCCAAGGGAACGGCACGCTGATAGCCAGCGATGACACGTATGTGCTTGTGGATTGTGGTTTCTCCCTGCGGGAAACCGAAAAACGCCTGCTGCGCTTGGGTATCCACCCTGCGCAGTTGAGCGCGATACTGGTGACCCACGAACATGCCGACCACGTGCATGGCGTGGGTTTGCTGTCTCGGCGCTACAATCTGCCGGTCTACCTCAGTCGCGGGACCCTGCGCGGGATGCGCAAACCGATTGAACCAGCGGGCCTCCTGGCCGGCGGCGAGCAACTACAGGTTGGCGCCCTGAACATCGAAGTCATTGCCGTGGCCCACGATGCGCAGGAGCCGACGCAATACGTATTCAGTGACGGCGAGCGGCGCTTCGGTCTGC
>NZ_JBNNWE010000145.1:0-9921 GCF_050280905.1 Pseudomonas sp. NPDC086278 | reverse complement strand
GCAAGCCGTCGATCAAGTGTTGTTGCGTCAACAGCAACGTGATGCCGCTGTCTTCACTACTTCATGATGGGCGACAACCGCGACAACTCGAACGACAGTCGCTATTGGGATGATCCGAGTATTCCCAAGGATCTGCTGGGCATGGTTCCCGACCAGAATATCGTCGGCAAGGCCTTCGCAGTCTGGATGAGCTGGCCGGAACCCAAACTCAGTCACCTGCCGAATTTTTCGCGGGTTGGCCTGATCAAGTAATCACACACGGCGCTGTTGAACACAGCGCCGAATGCATTTCTGGAGCCGGCACAATCGGCGTCGAAAGCATGAAAACAATGATATTCAGGACGTAATTTTTGAACACAGCGTTAATTGTCCCAAGCCTGCGCCGCACCCCGGCGATGGCGGTGGAAACCAGCCACGAACTCAGCGTGGGTAAACCGTGAGCGTCTCCTTAAGCCGTCTAGAGCGTCAGCTCGGCTACACCTTCAAGGATCAGGAACTGATGGTCCTGGCCCTGACTCACCGCAGCTTTGCCGGGCGCAACAACGAACGCCTGGAATTCCTCGGTGATGCCATCCTCAACTTCGTCGCTGGCGAGGCGCTGTTCGATCGCTTCCCGCTGGCCCGCGAAGGCCAGCTGTCGCGTTTGCGCGCACGCCTGGTCAAAGGTGAGACGCTGGCCGTGCTGGCCCGTGGTTTCGACCTGGGCGACTACCTGCGTCTGGGCTCCGGTGAATTGAAAAGCGGTGGTTTTCGTCGCGAATCGATTCTGGCCGATGCCCTCGAAGCGCTGATTGGCGCGATCTACCTGGACGCCGGCATGGACATGGCGCGCGAGCGCGTGCTGGCCTGGCTGGCCGGTGAGTTCGAAGGCCTGACGCTGGTCGACACCAACAAAGATCCAAAAACCCGCTTGCAGGAATTCCTGCAATCGCGCGGTTGTGAGCTGCCACGTTATGAAGTGGTGGATATCCAGGGTGAGCCGCATTGCCGGACGTTCTTCGTCGAATGTGAAATCACCTTACTGAATGAAAAAAGCCGAGGTCAGGGTGTGAGTCGTCGTATTGCCGAACAGGTAGCGGCCGCCGCAGCACTGATTGCCCTGGGCGTGGAGAATGGCCATGACTGATTCAACCGCAACTCGCTGTGGCTATGTTGCCATCGTCGGCCGTCCCAACGTGGGCAAGTCCACGCTGCTGAACCACATCCTGGGGCAGAAGCTGGCAATCACCTCGCGCAAGCCGCAAACCACCCGCCACAACATGTTGGGCATCAAGACCGAAGGCGATGTTCAAGCGATCTACGTCGACACCCCGGGCATGCACAAGGGTGGCGAAAAGGCCTTGAACCGCTACATGAACAAGACCGCCTCGGCGGCGTTGAAAGACGTCGACGTGGTGATCTTCGTGGTTGACCGCACCAAGTGGACCGACGAAGACCAGATGGTCCTCGAGCGCGTCCAATACGTGACCGGCCCGTTGATCGTGGCGCTGAACAAGACCGACCGCATCGAAGACAAAGCCGAGCTGATGCCACACCTGAGCTGGTTGCAGGAACAATTGCCGAACGCGCAGATCATGCCGATCTCGGCCCAGCACGGTCACAACCTTGAGGCGCTGGAGCGCGTCATTGCCGGTTACCTGCCGGAAAACGATCACTTCTTCCCGGAAGACCAGATCACCGACCGCAGCAGCCGCTTCCTCGCCGCTGAACTGGTGCGTGAGAAAATCATGCGCCAGATGGGCGCCGAGCTGCCGTACCAGATCACCGTCGAAATCGAAGAGTTCAAGCAGCAGGGCAAGACCCTGCACATCCACGCGTTGATCCTCGTCGAGCGTGATGGCCAGAAGAAAATCATCATTGGCGACAAGGGCGAGCGCATCAAGCGCATCGGCACCGAGGCGCGCAAGGACATGGAGCTGCTGTTCGACTCCAAGATCATGCTCAACCTGTGGGTCAAGGTGAAAGGCGGTTGGTCCGACGACGAGCGCGCCCTGCGTTCGCTGGGTTACGGCGACCTGTAAACCGGCTCTGCGCTACACCGTGGATCCCCTGTGGGAGCGGGCTTGCTCACGAATAGGATGTAACATTCAGCACGTGTGTTGACGGTTACACCGCTTTCGCGAGCAAGCCCGCTCCCACATTGGTTTCAGGTTGTTTGTAAAACTGCGTTCCGCCATCGAGAACTCCATGTCCCAGCCCATCGGCCAACCGGCCTACGTGCTCCACTCCCGCGCCTACCGCGAAAACAGCGCGCTGGTGGATTTCCTCACGCCGCAAGGTCGGCTGCGGGCGGTATTGCGCAGTGCGCGGGGCAAGGCGGGGACGCTGGCGCGGCCGTTCGTGTCGCTGGAAGTCGAATTTCGCGGGCGGGGCGAGCTGAAGAATGTCGGGCGGATGGAGGCCGCCGGTACTTCCAGCTGGTTGAGCGGTGAAGCGCTGTTCAGTGGTCTCTACCTGAATGAATTGCTGATCCGTCTGCTGCCCTCCGAAGACCCGCACCCCGGCGTCTTCGATCACTACGCGGCGACTTTGCTGGCGCTGGCGGAAGGCCGCGCGCTGGAACCGTTGCTGCGTTCATTCGAATGGCGACTGCTCGATGACCTCGGCTATGGTTTTGCCCTGAGCACCGACATCCACGGTGAGCCCATTGCGCCGGACGGTCTCTATCGCCTGCAAGTGGATGCGGGCCTGGAGCAGGTCCATCTGCTGCAACCCGGACTGTTCAACGGCACCGAGCTGTTGGCCATGGCCGATGCCGATTGGTCGGCACCCGGTGCCTTGTCCGCCGCCAAGCGTCTGATGCGACAAGCGCTGGCCGTGCATCTGGGCGGGCGTCCGCTGGTTTCCCGAGAGTTGTTTCGAAAGCCATAAAATCCCCGTGTATGCTGTGCACCGAACTTTTCCCTCTTCAGGAGCGTTTCCGTGACCACCAGCAATCGCATTCTTCTTGGCGTCAACATCGACCACGTTGCCACCCTGCGTCAGGCCCGGGGCACTCGCTACCCGGATCCGGTCAAGGCGGCACTGGACGCGGAAGAGGCAGGCGCTGATGGCATCACCGTGCATTTGCGTGAAGACCGCCGGCACATTCAAGAGCGCGACGTGGTGTTGCTCAAGGACGTGCTGCAAACCCGCATGAACTTCGAAATGGGCGTCACCGAAGAGATGATGCTGTTCGCCGAGCGCATTCGCCCGGCGCACATTTGCCTGGTCCCGGAAACCCGTCAGGAGTTGACCACCGAAGGTGGCCTGGACGTCGCGGGGCAGGAAGCGCGGATCAAGGCGGCGGTGGATCGCCTGTCGAAGATGGGCTGTGAAGTGTCGCTGTTCATCGATGCGGACGAACGCCAGATCGAGGCCTCCAGGCGAGTGGGCGCGCCAGCGATTGAATTGCACACCGGCCGTTATGCCGATGCCGAGACGCCGACCGACGTGGCTGAAGAACTCAAGCGTGTCGCAGACGGCGTGGCGTTTGGTTTGGCGCAAGGCTTGATCGTCAACGCCGGCCATGGCTTGCACTACCACAACGTCGAAGCGGTGGCAGCGATCCGGGGCATCAACGAACTGAACATCGGCCATGCGCTGGTGGCGCATGCGTTGTTTGTCGGGTTCAAGTCGGCGGTGTCGGAAATGAAAGCGCTGATCCTGGCGGCGGCCAAAGCCTAAGCCAACTGCAAAACCAAACTGTGGGAGCGGGCTTGCTCGCGAAGGCGATTTAACATTCAACATCTTCGTTGACTGTTGGACCGCATTCGCGAGCAAGCCCGCTCCCACATTGGATGGGTGGTGACTTTTAAAGCGGCGGGGTTTCCTGATTCGGCTTGGTCTTGTCGATTCCCGGCACGTGCAGGTTGCCTTCTGCCACCTGGTTGCCTTCGAGCTGCGGCTGCGTCACCCAGGTCAGGATGTCGTAGTAACGCCGGATGTTCGCCACGAAATGCACCGGCTCGCCGCCTCGGGCGTAGCCATATCGCGTCTTGCTGTACCACTTCTTCTCGGACAGGCGCGGCAGGATCTTCTTCACGTCCAGCCATTTATCCGGATTCAATCCTTCTTTCGTCGCCAGTTTGCGCGCGTCATCCAGATGGCCGCTGCCCACGTTGTAGGCCGCCAGAGCAAACCAGGTGCGATCCGGCTCCTGGATCGATTCGTCCAGTTGATCCTTCATGTAAGCCAGGTACTTGGCGCCGCCCATGATGCTTTGCTTCGGATCGAGCCGGTTGGACACACCCATGGCCTGCGCCGTGTTCTGGGTCAGCATCATCAGGCCGCGCACGCCGGTCTTGGACGTGACCGCCGCCTGCCATAACGATTCCTGATAACCAATCGCCGCCAGCAGGCGCCAGTCGACTTTCTCTTTCTTGGCGTAAGCCTTGAAGTGCTGCTCGTACTTGGGCAGCCGTTGCTGCAAATGCTGGGCGAAGGTGGTGGCGCCCATATAGCCGAGGACATCGACGTGACCGTAGTAACGGTCCTTCAGGCGTTGCAGGGTGCCGTTTTTCTGCACCTTGTCGAGGTAGGCGTTGATTTCATTGAGCAGGCTGTTGTCTTCGCCAGCAGCCACGGCCCAGCTCTGGTTGCTGGCGTCGCCAAGGTCGAAGGCGACCCGGATGTTGGTGAAGTACACCTGGTTCATCGCGACTTCATTGGAGTCGACCAGCGTCAGGTCGATCTGGCCTTCATCAACCATGCGCAGCAGGTCGACGACTTCAACCGCGTCGGACTCTTCGTATTCAATGCCGGGGTATTTCTGTTTCAGCTCCGCCAGTTGTTCGGCGTGGGTGCTGCCCTTGAGCACCATGATCTTCTTGCCGACCAGGTCGCCAGCGTCGGTCGGCCGTGACTGGCCGTTGCGGTAGATGATCTGTGGCGTGACTTCGAGGTAGGAATGGGAAAACCGCACCTGCTTTTTGCGTTGTTCGCTGCTGACCAGGCCGGCGGCTGCCAGCACCGGGCCGTTAGGCTTGCCGACCTGGTTGAACAAGTCGTCGAGGTTGTCGGCGGTCTCGATTTTCAGTTCGACCCCCAGATCGTCGGCGAAGCGCTTCACCAGCTCGTATTCGAAGCCGGTTTCACCGTTGCGATCCTGAAAGTAGGTGGCGGGGCTGTTACGAGTAACCACCCGCAGCACACCATCCTCCTTTACGCGCTCCAGCGTGTTGGGTTTATCAACACAGCCACTGAGCACCAGGAAGAGTCCGGTTGCGATCAGCCATTTGGCGTACCGCGGACGCAAAGCCGTTGGGGAAAACATTTGCGCAGTATACGCAAAGGACCACGAGCGCCATATCTCGACAGCGAAGGGCTTGTCTGCTAGGCAAGCGAAAAGCCGTCTGGAGCCCGCAGGAATGGGCCCAGACTGCATTTTGTGACAGAAAAATTTACCCTCGATTCATGCCTGTTGCAGGCCCGGACGCCCCGCCCGGCACTCGGGTACAGCCGCCCGTACCGTTTCGGGTGATGTCGCGGGCGGTTTAGGCTAGAATGCACGGCCTCAAAGCACACCCCTTCCCGAGGCTGTCCCGAAGATGTTGATCCTGCGCGGCGCTCCTGCCCTTTCTGCCTTTCGCCACAGCAAACTCCTTGAGCAACTGAGCCAGAAAGTTTCGGCTGTCAGTGGCTTGTATGCTGAATTCGCTCACTTCGCCGAAGTTACCGGCGTCCTGACCGGCGACGAACAGCAGGTGCTCGCGCGCCTTCTGAAGTACGGCCCAAGTGTTCCGGTTCAAGAGCCGACCGGTCGTCTGTTCCTGGTGTTGCCGCGTTTCGGCACCATCTCGCCGTGGTCGAGCAAGGCCAGCGACATCGCTCGCAACTGCGGCCTGAGCAAGATCCAGCGTCTGGAGCGCGGCATTGCGTTCTACGTCGCCGGCCAGTTCAGCGACGTCGAAGCCCGGCAAATTGCCGACGTGCTGCACGACCGCATGACCCAGATCGTCCTCGGCAACCTCGAGCAAGCCGCCGGCCTGTTCAGCCACGCCGAGCCCAAGCCCCTGACCGCCATCGACGTGTTGGGTGGCGGCCGCGCCGCGCTGGAAAAAGCCAACACCGAGCTGGGCCTGGCCCTGGCCGAAGACGAGATCGACTACCTGGTCAATGCCTTCATTGGCTTGAAGCGCAACCCGCACGATATCGAACTGATGATGTTCGCCCAGGCCAACTCCGAGCACTGCCGTCACAAGATCTTCAACGCCAGCTGGGACATCGACGGTCAGAGCCAGGAAAAAAGCCTGTTCGGCATGATCAAGAACACCTACGTGATGCACAGCGAAGGCGTGCTGTCGGCTTACAAGGACAACGCTTCGGTGATCGTCGGCAATGTCGCCGGCCGTTTCTTCCCGGACCCTGAAACCCGCCAGTACGGTGCGGTGCAGGAACCGGTGCACATCCTGATGAAAGTCGAAACCCACAACCACCCGACCGCGATTGCCCCGTTTCCGGGTGCAGCCACTGGTAGTGGCGGCGAGATTCGCGACGAAGGCGCTACCGGTCGTGGCGCCAAGCCAAAAGCCGGCCTGACCGGTTTCACCGTGTCCAACCTGCAAATCCCCGGCTTCGAACAGCCGTGGGAAGTGCCGTACGGCAAGCCCGAGCGCATCGTCACTGCGCTGGACATCATGATCGAAGGCCCACTGGGTGGCGCCGCGTTCAACAACGAATTCGGCCGTCCGGCCCTGACCGGTTACTTCCGTACCTTCGAGCAATCGATCACCACCCCGCGTGGCGACGAAGTTCGCGGTTACCACAAGCCGATCATGCTGGCCGGCGGCATGGGTAACATCCGTGCCGAACACGTACAGAAAGCCGAGATCACCGTCGGCTCCAAGCTGATCGTCCTCGGTGGCCCGGCGATGCTGATCGGCCTGGGTGGCGGCGCCGCTTCCTCCATGGCCACCGGCACCAGCTCGGCTGACCTGGACTTCGCATCCGTACAGCGCGAAAACCCGGAAATGGAACGTCGCTGCCAGGAAGTCATCGACCGTTGCTGGCAACTGGGTGACAAAAACCCGATCAGCTTCATCCATGACGTCGGTGCGGGCGGTCTGACCAACGCCTTCCCGGAACTGGTCAACGATGGCAACCGCGGTGGCCGTTTCGAACTGCGCAACATTCCAAACGACGAGCCGGGCATGGCCCCGCACGAAATCTGGAGCAACGAATCCCAGGAACGCTACGTCCTGGCCGTCGGCCCTGCGGACTTCGAACGCTTCCAGGCCATCTGCGAACGTGAGCGTTGCCCGTTTGCCGTGGTCGGCGAAGCCACTGCCGAACCGCAACTGACCGTCACCGACAGCCACTTCGGCAACGATCCGGTCGACATGCCGCTGGAAGTGCTGCTGGGCAAAGCCCCGCGCATGCACCGTTCGGCCGTTCGTGAAAACGAACTGGGCGACGATTTCGATCCAGGCACGCTGGACATTGCCGACTGCGTCGAACGCGTTCTGCATCACCCGGCCGTTGCCAGCAAAAGCTTCCTGATCACCATCGGCGACCGCACCATCACCGGCCTCGTGGCCCGTGACCAAATGGTCGGCCCGTGGCAGGTTCCGGTGGCCGACGTTGCCGTCACCGCCACCAGCTTCGACGTCTACACCGGTGAAGCCATGGCCATGGGCGAGCGTACTCCGCTGGCCCTGCTGGATGCTCCGGCGTCGGGCCGCATGGCCATCGGCGAAACCCTGACCAACATTGCCGCTTCGCGCATCAACAAGATCTCCGACATCAAACTGTCGGCGAACTGGATGTCCGCCGCCGGCCATCCGGGCGAAGACGCGCGCCTGTACGACACCGTGAAAGCGGTCGGCATGGAACTGTGCCCGGACCTGGGCATTACCATTCCGGTGGGCAAGGACTCCATGTCCATGGCCACCCGCTGGACCGACGAAGGCGTCGACAAGACCGTGACTTCGCCGATGTCCCTGATCGTGACCGGTTTCGCGCCAGTGGCTGACATCCGTCAGACCATGACCCCGGAACTGCGCATGGACAAAGGCACCACGGACCTGATCCTGATCGACCTGGGCCGTGGCCAGAACCGCATGGGCGCCTCGATCCTGGCCCAGGTGCACGGCAAACTCGGCTCGCAAGCGCCGGACGTCGATGATGCCGAAGACCTCAAGGCTTTCTTCGCGGTGATCCAGGGCCTCAACGCCGACGGTCATCTGCTGGCTTACCACGACCGTTCCGACGGTGGTTTGCTGACCAGCGTCGTGGAGATGGCCTTCGCCGGTCACTGCGGCCTGAGCCTGAACCTCGACGGTCTGGCGGAAACCTCCGCCGACATCGCCGCGATCCTGTTCAACGAAGAACTGGGCGCGGTGATTCAGGTTCGTCAGGACGCGACTCCGGACATCCTCGCGCAATTCAGCGCGGCCGGTCTGGGCGACTGCGTGTCGGTGGTCGGTCAGCCGATCAACAACGGTCAGATCAACATCACTTTCAACGGCGAAACCGTGTTCGAAGGCCAGCGTCGTCTGCTGCAACGGACCTGGGCTGAAACCAGCTACCAGATCCAGCGTCTGCGCGACAACGCCGACTGCGCCGAGCAAGAGTTCGACGTGCTGCTGGAAGAAGACAATCCGGGCCTGAGCGTCAAGCTGAGCTTCGACGTCAACCAGGACGTCGCCGCGCCTTACATCAAGAAAAATATCCGCCCACAGGTTGCCGTGCTGCGTGAGCAGGGCGTCAACGGTCAGGTGGAAATGGCGGCCGCGTTCGACCGCGCCGGTTTCAACGCGATCGACGTGCACATGAGCGACATCCTGGCCGGTCGTGTCGACCTGAACGACTTCAAGGGCATGGTCGCTTGCGGCGGTTTCTCCTACGGCGACGTACTGGGCGCCGGCGAAGGCTGGGCCAAGTCCGCGCTGTTCAACAGCCGTGCTCGCGATGCCTTCCAGGGCTTCTTCGAACGCAACGACAGCTTCACCCTCGGCGTATGCAACGGCTGCCAGATGATGTCCAACCTGCACGAGCTGATCCCGGGCAGCGAGTTCTGGCCGCACTTCGTGCGTAACCGTTCCGAGCAGTTCGAAGCGCGGGTGGCGATGGTCCAGGTGCAGGAATCGAACTCGATCTTCCTGCAAGGCATGGCCGGTTCGCGCATGCCAATCGCCATCGCGCACGGTGAAGGTCATGCCGAGTTCTCCAGCGAAGAAGCATTGCTGGAAGCCGATCTGTCGGGTTGCGTGGCGATGCGTTTCGTCGACAACCATGGCAAGGTCACCGAGAAATACCCGGCCAACCCGAACGGTTCGCCGCGCGGGATCACCGGTTTGACCAGCCGCGACGGTCGCGTGACGATCATGATGCCGCACCCGGAACGCGTGTTCCGCGCCGTGCAAAACTCGTGGCGTTCGGAAGACTGGAACGAAGACGCACCGTGGATGCGTATGTTCCGTAATGCGCGCGTCTGGGTGAACTAAGGGCTGTGTACAAGCTCAGCTTTTTTGTTCCGACCAGTCACGTCGAAGACGTAAAGAGCTCCGTATTCGCCGCCGGTGGCGGGCGGATCGGCGCTTATGATCACTGCGCGTGGCAGGTGTTGGGCCTGGGTCAGTTTCGTCCACTGGAGGGCAGTCAGCCGTTTATTGGTGAAACCGGGCAGGTCGAACAGGTTGAGGAATGGAAGGTTGAGCTGGTGGTGGCGGATGAGTTGATCGTCGCTGTGGTGGCTGCGTTGAAACTCAGCCATCCCTACGAGACACCGGCGTATGAAGTGTGGCGGCTGGAAGATTTTTGATTTTCCAGGCTGCTGAAATGAGAAACCCGCTGAAGTCGTTTTCAGCGGGTTTTTTTATGCCCCGGATGTTTGCTGTGTTTCAGCGCCTCTTCGCGAGCAAGCCCGCTTGTGTCTTGGGCAGGGGATAAACTTTGGGGTGAGAGGGGTGGATGGCAAGCTGTGAGTCCGCGGTGCTTGAA
>NZ_JBNNWE010000144.1:0-10096 GCF_050280905.1 Pseudomonas sp. NPDC086278 | reverse complement strand
CGCGTCGCCACCGGCTGGGCCGGCAGTGCCTACGGCGGCATCGCCATCCCGCGCGTCGGCATGGAAGTGCTGGTGTCGTTCATGGAAGGCGACCCCGACCAACCACTGATCACCGGCTGCCTGTTCCATAAGGAAAACGTCGTCCCCTACGACCTGCCGGCCAACAAAACCCGCAGCACCTTCAAAACCCTGAGCTCGCCGGGCGGCAAGGGCTACAACGAGTTTCGGATCGAAGACAAAAAAGGCGCGGAACAGATCTACCTGCACGCCCAGCGCGACTGGGATGAAAACATCGAGCACGACCAGAAAATCCACATCGGCAACGAGCGGCACGACACGGTCGAGGCCAATGTCTTCAGCGAATTCAAGGTCGAAGAACACCGGATCACGCAGCTGGATCGCAAGACCGAAGCGCGGGCGGACGATCACCTGACGGTGGGCGTAACCCAGCATGTGAAGGTGGGCACGGCGCAGTTTGTCGAGGCCGGGCAAGAGATCCACTACCACGCCGGGGACACAGTCGTGGTTGAAGGCGGGATGGAACTGACGGCCAAGGCTGGCGGGAGTTTCGTCAAGGTGGATGCGGGTGGAGTGACGATCAGCGGGGCGGAGGTGAAGACCAATTCGGGCGGTGCGCCTGGGGTGGGCAGCGGGATTCAGATTCTTGCGCCGATCATTCCGGGCGTGGCTGCCGCAGCCGCAGCGGGAAAACTGTTAAGCGCCCCGCCAGTAGGGAAGTTCAACGCCACCTCTGACCCGGCGCCACCGCCGGAGGAAGAAGAGCTTGAAGAGGAGGAAGAAGAGGAAGAACTCGATGAGGGAAACATCACCTTGCGGATCGGGGTGTTCTTTGATGGAACGGGGAACAACCGCAGCAACAGCGAGCGCGTGTTTGGCTGCTTTGCGCCGGATGTGAATCTGGAGGAATCGGCGGAGGATATTCGTCAGTTCTGCGCGGCGCATGGGTATGACGGTAAAGGGAGTTCGCCGGATAACAGTTATGGGAATGACAGCAGTAATGTGGCGAAGTTGTATGACTTGTATGACCAACAAGGGACTTTAGCTTTACCTATTGATGCCAAGACGGCGAATTTGGCGATTTACGTGGAGGGTATTGGCACCAGCAGCACTGGAGAGGACTCCCTTTACTCACAGGGTACTGGCTTGGGGGCTCAAGGTGTCAGGGCTCGAGTTGAAGAAACGCCTGCGCTCTTGGCTAAAGCGCTACGTACTCTCGGGCTAAACAATCCGGATAAACGTATCAATCGGATTGAGTTTGATATTTTCGGATTCAGTCGTGGTGCGGCGGCCGCACGGGATTTTGCTAATGAAGTACTAAAAGGTAACGAAAGTATTTTAGCGAAAGCGATTCCCGTAGGTTCATCTGGACTAGCTGATGGCTTTGCATGGGCGGCGCATTCCGATGTATCAATTAATTTTATCGGTATCTACGACACGGTCGCGGCCATTGCCAACCCATTGGTAGCGGATCTCAATGGGCATAACGCGAGCAACCCCGGAATCAATATAGTTCTGGCTCCAGATGTGGCCAAAAAAGTTGTCCACTTGGTCGCTAGAAATGAGCGCCGTTATAACTTCTCGCTGAACAGTGCCGGCTCGGCAGACATTATCTTACCCGGAGTGCACTCTGACCTCGGCGGTGGGTATCTACCGAAAGCAATAGAACGGGTACTGCTTAGCAAACCACGTAGAAGTGATGTCGAAGAAAAAACAGCATTTACTGAAGCCAATAGCTACAAGCTTGCGCAGCAAGATTTAAGAAGGCTGCAAGACCAATTGGCGCAATACAATCTGCCTCTGGAGGTGCGGACGTGGGAAGTGCCATATCGCACCACTGGCAAGGACAATCGAGTCAATATGAAACACGTGTATGCCGCAGTGAGTAGCCAACGCGAGGTTCGAAGTGATCTATCGTTGATCTACTTACGGATCATGCGTGAGCTGGCGGTAGAAAATGGAGTGCCTTTTCGAAAGATCATGGAAAACAATCCAAGGCTGTCGCTCCCTTCCGAACTCGTTCTAATTTCTGAAAAGCTGATGAACTACTCATTGGGCAAAAGCTCGACAACTGGGCTGAATTCACAAGAAGAAGAGTTGCTTTTTCAACGGTACGTTCACCTGTCCGACAATTGGAATGCAGCCAAGAACTTCAATAACAGCGATCTAGATGTGGTCTTCATCAACCGTCCCAACGACGACTCTAAGCGTACGGTGCACCCTAATGAATAGCTTCTTTCGTATTGCCGCTATTGCGTTGTTACTCAGTGGTTGCACATCTGCCAATAGCGGGTCATTGCCCTACGACGCTTGGCGCTTGGGCTTCTTCGCACCTGACTATATGGAGGTATGGATCGAAACAGCTGACGTCATAGATATGCAGGATAACGTCTATAGGCGCGCCATGAGTGGTACTGCTGAAGCCTTGACGCCTGCGAACAACACTGGCAACTCCAAAGGCTGGCCTGCAAAAATCGGCTGGGGTAAGGGTAAATATGTAAAAAATGCGGATTTACCGAAACAGATCTACGTTCGCTGGCAGTCTCTGGTAGAACCCCAAACCTACAAAATGACTATCGACATCCCGGAGTCGACAAGAGAAATCATGCGCAAGAAAGAGAAGGTTTTTTGCGCCTTTGATGGCAAAGTTATTACTGATTATCGCGAAGCACTGGTCATAGGCCTTGCCCCTGGCGGCATTGCCAAAGTCTGGGTGATGGGGCCCTGCCTTCCTGCAATCGAAGTCACGCGAGTAAAAGCCGAGATTGATCCCCGTGGCCCCTATGAAGGGCAATCAGGTGGAAAATACGACCCTCCCTCCGACGCGCCTAAGGCCTATGTCGAAAAGTTTGGCATCCCCTATGGCTCCTGGTAGTGATGCAGTCCGACATGCTGATTAATAAACTCTTGCATGTCGCAATAGTTGCGCTGTTACTCAGCGGCTGTACATCTGCCAATAGCGAGTCATTGCCCTACGACGCGTGGCGCTTGGGCTTCTTCGCACCTGACTATATGGAGGTCTGGATCGAAACGGCGGACGTGATAGATATGCAAGGTAACGTCTACAGACGGGCCATGAGTGGTAATGCTGCTATACAGAGGCCCCCCAACAGCTCTGGATATCCAAAAGGCTGGCCCGCAAAACCGGGTTGGGGGAAAGGTAAATATGTAAAAGGGGCGGATCTACCGAAAACGATCTACGTTCGCTGGCAATCAATGGTCGAGCCCCAAACTTACAAAATGGCTATCTCTATTTCCGACTCAACCAGAGAGATCATGCGAAAGGGTGAAAAGACTTTTTGTGCTGCCGATGGAAAATGGATCACAGGTTATCGCAAAGCAATAGTTGTAGGTTTGGCACCTGGTGGGATCGCCAAAGTTTGGGTAGTAGGTCCCTGCCTGACACCCATTGAAGTCACACGAGTAAAAGCCGAAATCGATCCACGTGGTCCTTATGAAGGGGAATCCGGGGGCAAACATCGGCCGCTATCAGCGGTTTCAAAAGCCTACGTCGAAAAATTCGGCGTGCCCTACGGCTCCTGGTAGCCCCAAAGCCCCACCCTATTCCTGAGTAACTTCCTCCCCTCGCTTTTACCGCTTTCCCGCCCAGCGGCGACACATAACCCACTGTCCCCAGCCACCCCCAACACTGGGGACAGTCGCCCGCTTCCGCGTTTCACGCCATCAGCCCATCGCAACACGCCACGCCTTGGGCGACGGGCCTCTCCCGCTGCTTTCAACGCGTTGGTATGGAAGTTGCCAAATCCCTCTCAACTGACCCATCCCCAAGGGGCAGGTACTCTGATAGAGGGAATACTCATGCACCCTTTACTGTCCAAAACCGCGACCGTGCTGGTCGTCTCCGCGCTGGCCCAAAGCGTCGCCCAGGCGGCGTTGTTTGCGGTCGATCCCGGGCCTTATGTGCCTGCCAATGGCAAGTTCGCGGCCTGGTATCAGGATACCCACGGCCGGACCCTCGACCTGTGCCTGTCCAAGGCCGTCAGTTCCCGGGTGCCGAGCGCGCCAGGCGCACCGACCTACATGTGTTCGCTGCTGCCGGCGCCCGGTATTTTCGACGACAACCAGCCGCTGGTGTTTCCGACCAATTTCCCTGACGAAGCGTTCTGGTTCACTGCCGACGGGGCGATTGTCGATGCGGCGCGCGGGATCAATTTGAGCTACGGCTCGGCCATTGAAGCGGCGTTCGGTGGTGGCGATCCGGCCGAGAACGATCAGATCAGTTTTGCGCGGATCCGCATCCGCATCGACGTGCCTGCCGCCGGGACCTACATCGTCACACACCCTTACGGCGTTGAAGCCTTCACCGTCGATACCCCCGGCCGCCGCGCAATCAACATGACCCGTGACATCGGCATCGGTTCGGCGGGCACCTATGACGGCGCGCTCAAGGGTGACGTCGGGCCGTTCCTGCGCAGCGTCAACGGCCCGTATACCGAGACCAACCCGGTGACCGGCGCCGCCGAACAATTCATCGGTGATCCGAACATCGACGAAGCGGTAACCGGCAGCCCCTTCAACACCAACTTCATCCGCATCGAAGGCCCCAACGGCATCGACCTGACCAGCACCGTGTTTGCGGTCTCCGGCAAGTTGTCTGCGGTGGTGCGGCCAACGCCGATGATCACCCAGCGCAGCACCTATTCGCGCAAGGCCGGCCAAAGCGCGCCGGTGGCTCAACAGGATGTGTTCGTGCTGGCGCCACCGCCGCCAGCCACTGTGGCGCTGACCAGCAACAGCCCGGTGTTGAACCTCAAAGAACTCAACGGCACCGGCAGTTGGTATGCGCAATCGGCGGCGAATCCGACGTTGCCGACCACCTTGCAACTGACCGCCGACAACCACGTGGCCATCCCGGCCAGCACCGCGACCACGCTGCCGATGGCGTTGACCGACCTGGTGGTGATTCAGCGCGCCGAGTACAGCCTGAGCACCGGGCAGATCACGTTGGTGGCTTCGACCAGCGATGAAACTTCGCCGCCGGTACTGACTGCAACGTCGATCAGCGGCGCCGCCATCGGTGCCCTCAGCGGCGACGGTGCGGTGAAAAGCCTGTCGACCGGGATCTCGCCGATTCCACCGGCCAAGGTTCGGGTGACGTCATCCAATGGCGGCAGCGATACCGAAGAAGTGGTCATCGTGCAATGAACGCTCACATGTGCAGATCCTCATCAGGAGGCATCATGAACAATTGGCCACGCCTGGCGCTCAACGCCCTGGGACTGACTTTATCGCTGTCCGGCAGCGCTTTCGCGCAACTCGCCGCTGTCGACCCTGGCCCTTATACCTTCGCCACCGGGAAATTCCCGATGTGGTATCAGGACAACAATCTGCTGTCGATGGAACTCTGCCAGTCCCGGGCCACAAGCTCGCGGGTGCCGGCGGCCGTGCCACCGGCCTACATGTGCACCCTGCTGGCAGAACCGGGAATCTACGACGATTCGCAGCCGATGGTGTTCCCCGATAACTGGCCGCCGGAAGCGTTCTGGTTCCTCGCCGAAACCAACATTGCCAACAACGGCGCCGGTTATGGAATGGACGCTTACGTGGCCGGGATCGAAGCGGCGTTCGCCTCGGAAAACCCTATCGACGGCGATCAGCAAAGCTTCGCGCGGATTCGCATCCGGGTGAACGTGCCAACTGCCGGGACCTACACCATCACGCACCCGTACGGCGTGGAAACGGTCAACGTCACCGCCCCCGGCCGGCGCGCGATCAACATCACCCGCGACATCGGCATCGGCGCACCGGGCAACTTCAGTGGCGCGGTGGCCGGCGCCATCGGCCCGTTCCTGCGCAGCGTCAACGGCCCGTACACCGAAGTGAACCCGGACACCGGCGCGGTGGAAACCTTTGTCGGCGACCCGAACCTCACCGAAGCGGTGACCGGCAGCCCCAACAACACCAACTTTGTGCGTATCACCGGGCCGGCGGGGACGATCCAGACCAACCTGTTCACCGTGTCCGGCAAGGTCCTCGACAACCGTGCGCAAACCCCGGTCGAGATCAACCGCGCCACCTACCACCGCACCACATCGGGCAGCGGTTCCAGCACCCGGGTTGAAGTATTTTCGAAAGCGGACAACAGCTCGACGCTGTGTTTCCGTGAATCCATCGCGCTGGTGCCAGGACCACCGCAGTCGCCTTGCCAAACCACCCTCGCCGGCGACAACACCGGGTTGTTCTTCGGCCAACACCTGTTCAACGGCGTGGTGCCTCCGGTCGTGGTGGTCACCGCCACCAACCCGGCCGGCACCACGCGCCCGACAGCGGTCTCGAGCAAGCTCACCGACCTGGTGAAAATCCAGACCGCGCGCTACACCTGGAGCAATCACAGCCTGCTGATCGAGGCGACTTCCAGCGATGAAGTGGCGGTGCCTGACATGGTTGCGCAGGGCTACGGACGCCTGTCGAAATCCGGCACGCTGCAAAAAATCACCGTCGCCGACCTGACCCAGCCACCGGCCACCGTCACGGTCAAATCCGCCGCGGGCGGCAGCGACACCGAGCCTGTGGTGGTCGTCGGCACCGCACCGGATTCCGGCGAAAACCAGGCGCCGCTGTCGGTCGCGGACACCGGCAGCACCAGCTTCGGCGTGCCGCTGACCCTCAACCTGCTGGCCAACGACAGTGACCCCGACGGCAACACGCCGCTGAGCATCAGCGCGCTGACCCAACCGGCCGCCGGCCAAGGCACCGTGGCATTGAGCGGCACCACGGCGGTGGTCTACACCCCGCCAGCGGTGGTCAATGCGCCACTGACCACGACCTTCACCTACAAGGCTCAAGACATCAAAGGCCTGGCCTCGACCACACCGGCCACCGTGACCATTACCGTGGCGCCCAACCGGCCACCGGTCGCGGTCAACGACGCGGTCGCGACACTGGGGGTGGCGATTCCAATCAACGTGCTGGCCAACGACACCGATCCGGAAGGCAACGTGCCGCTCGGCGTCGCCAGCCTGACCCAACCGGCAGCGGGTCGCGGCACCGTCAGCAGCGACGGCACGGTGATCACCTATACGCCACCGGCCACGGTCACCACGGCGTTCACCACGACCTTCACCTACTTCGCCCGGGACAGCTTCGGCGCCGTGTCGACGGCTCCGGCGACGGTCACGGTGCAAGTCTCGCCAAGGCCTGCGGCGGAAACCTTCACGGTGACCACGGCCACGGTGTCGGCCCGCTCCAACAACCGCTTCACCTGGGACTTCGCGGGCACCTCATCGGTGACCACCGGCAACACCATCACCATCCAGGTGACCACCCCGACCGGGCTGGTCACCCTGGGCACCACCACGGTGCCGGTGACCGGACGCTGGCGGTTGACGGTGAACAACATCACCACGGTGGCGCCGTCGGCTAACCCGACCGCAACCATCACCTCGTCCCAGGGCACCGTGCGCACGGTGTCGGTGACCTCGATCTGAGCCCACGCCCCACCCGCCGATCCGGTGGGTGGGGCCGGTCTCTCCGCACAGGATCAGCGCCATGAAAACGCCGACCGCCGCCCTGCTCTGCCTGCTTCTGCTTTGCAGCAGCGCGGGCGTGCGCGCCGACGATTTGATGGAGAACGACGACCTCGCCCCCGGCACCGACCTCGGCGAACTGCCCCCACCCGTGGGCCAGCACGCGCTGATCGACCAGAACGGCCAGGCCAACGTCGCGCTGTTGCAGCAGAACGGTCAGTCGCTGCTCGGCACCATCGTCCAGTCGGGCAGCAATCAGGAAGCCTACATCCTGCAACAGGGCAGCGACCTGATGGCCATGATCAACCAGCAAGGTTCTGGCAATAACGCCGCCATCACCCAGACCGGCAGCCACAACCGGGCGCAGATTTCGCAGAACGGCAATAACAACGACGCCAGCATCGACCAGGCCGGCACGGGGCTCTCCAGCGCCGTGACCCAGTCGGGGAACGGCATGAGCGTTTCGGTCAAACAATATCGCTAAGCACTGCACCACTTGGAGGTTTCATCATGTTCAAACTGACGCCCCTCACCGCCGCCATCCTGGTCATCGTCAGTGCCCAGGCAATGGCCGACGACAGCGTTTCCACACAAAACCAGAACGGTGCCGCCAACGTCGCTGACGTGAAACAGACCGCGGCCCCGCTCAGCACATCCACCCAACAACAATTCGGCCAGGGCAACGACGCCGCGTCGGTGCAAGACACCGCGACCGGCGTCATCACCCAGGACCAGGTCGGTGATTTCAACGCCGGTTACGCCGAGCAGCTATTCGAAGACGGCAGCACCATCGCCCAGCAACAAATCGGCGCCTTCAACACCAGCCACGCCAGCCAGTCGATCGGCGTCGGCGGCAACCAAGTGCTGCAGCAACAGCAAGGCAGCGGCAACTTCTCGTTCGTCTACCAGGACAGCCAGGAAGGCACCCAAGGCCAGACCTTCCAGTTCGGTGACAACAACGAAGCCAACATCGAGCAAATCCAGCTCGGTGTGGGCAACAACGCGCTGATCATCCAGTACGGCACCACCAACTACGCCACTGCCGAGCAAATCAACCACATGGGCGGCCAGATCAACCTCAACCAGGCCGGCGGCGACAACTATGCCTACGGCGACCAGCGCGACGGCATCGGCGGCAACCTGACCGTCAACCAGTTTGGCGACTTCAACGCCACCGAAGTCTGGCAAGACAGCCAAACCGCCAGCCAGGCCACCGTCAACCAATACGGGCAAACCAACGAAACCGTGGTCGACCAGAGCTTCGGCGAAAACAACAGCGCCCAGGTGCTGCAAGTCGGCGACCTCAACGCCATTTACGCCGACCAGTTCGAATCCGTCGGCTCGACCCTGGCGCTGTACCAGCAAGGCACCAGCAACGTGCATTTCACCTATCAAAGTGGCGACAGCCATGTGCTCAACGCCACCTCCGTCGGCACTGGCAACAAGGTCTACGCCAGCAACTGGAAAGGCCCGCAAACCGGCGGCCAATTCGGCAGCAACCAACGCGCGACCATCAACCAGAACGGCAGCAACAACGTCGCCAACTTCACCCAGGACGGCGTCGGCCACATCATGACCACGAACCAGACCGGCACCGGCAACACAACCAAAATTAGCCAGGCCGACTCCTACAACGAGCTGTACTTCGACCAGAACGGCAGCGACAACATCCTCATCGCCGACCAGCGCGGCACCACCAACCTGGCACAAGGCACCAGCAACGGCAGCGGCAACAGCACCGAGTTCGACCAGTCCGGCTCGGGCAACCAGGCCTACACCAACCAACTGTGGGGCAGCGACAACCAGATCACGGTGAAACAGGCCGACACCATGAACGTGGCCTACGTCACCCAGAGCGGTACTGGGAACATTGCCAGTGTTGATCAGAGCGGCATGAGCCAGACCGCCAACGTCCAGCAGATCGGCAGCGACAACCGGGCAACCGTGTTGCAGCAATAATCGCCAGGCATAAAAACCGCGGCCCAGACAGGGTCGCGGTTTTTTTTATGGCTTACCGCTTTGAACACAACACAAATCAACGTCGGAGCGAGCCTGCGTACGAACCGCTCGAATTGGTGCGCCTGATACGACGCCATCGCGGGCAAGCCCGCTCCCACAGTGGGAATGGGGTACGGCTGGGAGTGATTGGTTGGCTAGCAGGCCGTCTTCGCGGGCAAGCCCGCTCCCACAGGGGGATGGGTATAGCTGGGAGAGATTGGTTGGCTGGCAGGCCGCCTTCGCGGGCAAGCCCGCTCCCACAGTGGGAATGGGGGGTGGCTGGGAGTGACTGGTCGGCTGACAGGCCGCCTTCGCGGGCAAGCCAGCTCCCACAGTGGAATGGGGTGTATCTGGGAGTGATTGGTTGGCTGTTGGGTAGTCTTCGCTGGCAAGCCAGCTCCCACAGTGGGAATGGGGTGTATCTGGGAGCGATTGGTCGGCTGTCAGGCCGCCTTCGCGAGCAAGCCCGCTCCCACAAAAATCAAAACGCCGCGTACACGCTGTTGACCTTCACCACTCATCAGGCCGAGCGTTAGCTCGCCTTCAGCTTTTGATCTGCCCGCCCCTTCGGGAGGCTGAGTGGAGGTGTGCAT
>NZ_JBNNWE010000143.1:0-10715 GCF_050280905.1 Pseudomonas sp. NPDC086278 | reverse complement strand
TTACCGGGCGCATGCCATCAACCTTGCCACGGGGTATTCGTGACTCATGCGACGCTGATTTGCCGATGATGATGCAGATATTCAACGAGACGGCCGCATGGTTCCCGTAATCGCCCTGGTGGGCCGACCGAACGTCGGCAAGTCCACCTTGTTCAACCGCCTGACCAGGACTCGCGACGCCATCGTCGGCGACTTGTCCGGTCTGACCCGTGATCGCCAATACGGTGAGGCCAAGTGGCAAGGGCGTTCCTACATTCTGGTCGACACCGGCGGTATCTCCGGTGACGAGCACGGTATGGACGAAAAAATGGCCGAGCAATCGCTGCTGGCCATTGAAGAAGCCGATGTCGTTCTGTTCCTGGTAGATGCCAAGGCCGGTTTTACCGCCGCCGACCAGATGATCGCCGAGCATTTGCGCAAACGTAACAAGCGTTCCTACGTGGTTGCCAACAAGGTCGACAACATCGACCCTGAAATGGCCCGCGCCGAGTTCGCCCCGTTGGGCATGGGCCACGCGATCCCTATCGCCGGTGCGCATGGTCGCGGCATCACCCAGATGCTTGAAATTGCCCTGAGCACCTTCCCGAAAGACGAAGAAGAGCCAGAA
The DNA here is from genome assembly GCF_050280905.1 of Pseudomonas sp. NPDC086278. Classification (NCBI taxonomy): domain Bacteria; kingdom Pseudomonadati; phylum Pseudomonadota; class Gammaproteobacteria; order Pseudomonadales; family Pseudomonadaceae; genus Pseudomonas; species Pseudomonas sp. NPDC086278. The sequence goes on along the minus strand of NZ_JBNNWE010000143.1, from coordinate 10,108 downwards.
GACGGCGATGAAGAGATCGTTGCCGAAGGTGAGGAAGCCAAGCGCATTCCTGGCCCAAGCGAAAAAGACGGGATCAAGATCGCGATCATCGGTCGTCCCAACGTCGGCAAATCGACCTTGGTCAACCGCATGCTGGGTGAAGACCGGGTTATCGTTTATGACGAACCCGGCACCACCCGCGACAGTATCTACATCCCGTTCGAACGTAACGACGAGAAGTACACGCTGATCGACACCGCGGGTGTGCGCAAGCGCGGCAAGATCCACGAAGAAGTCGAAAAATTCTCCGTGGTCAAAACCCTGCAAGCGATCAAAGACGCCAACGTGGTGATCTTCGTGATGGATGCCCGCGAAGGCGTGGTAGACCACGACCTCAACCTGCTGGGCTTTGCCCTTGAAGCAGGCCGTGCGCTGGTGATCGCGATCAACAAGTGGGACGGCATGACGCCGAGCGAGCGCGACTTCGTCAAGGTCGAGCTGCAACGTCGGTTGTTCTTCGTCGACTTCGCCGACATTCACTTCATCTCGGCGCTGCACGGCACTGGCGTGGGTAACCTCTACGCTTCCGTACAGAACTCGTTCAAGTCAGCGGTCACCCGCTGGCCGACCAACCGCCTGACCCAGATTCTGGAAGATGCGGTCGGTGAGCACGCGCCACCGATGGTCAACAACCGCCGGATCAAGCTGCGTTATGCCCACTTGGGTGGTGCTAACCCGCCGATTATCGTGATCCACGGTAACCAGATCGAGAAAGTGCCGAAGTCGTACGTCCGTTACCTGGAAAACACTTACCGTCGTGTGCTCAAACTGGTCGGTACGCCGATCCGTATCGAGTTCAAGGGTGGCGAGAACCCGTACGAAGGCAACAAGAACTCGCTCACCGACCGTCAGGTCAACAAGAAGCGTCGCATGATGTCGCACCACAAAAAGGCCGACAAGAAGCGCCGCGACAAGCGCTGATTGATGCCCCTGCACCCTTGGTGTGCGGGGCTTGCTGTGCCTAGGAGGCCTGGTGTGGCAAGGGGCTTGTTGTGGTGAGAGGCCTGTTGTAGCCATGAGGCTTGTTGTAGCAAGGGGCCTGCTGTGGGAAGAGGCTTGCTGCGGCAAGAGGCTTGTTGTGGGAAGAGGCTTGTTGTGGCGAGGGGGCTTGCCCCCGTTCGACTGCGAAGCAGTCGTAAAACCTGCACTGAGTTTTATCTGACAGGCCGCAGTGGCTGGTTTTGGGGCGGCTTCGCCACCCAACGGGGGCAAGCCCCCTCACCACAGTGGTTTGTCAAAAATAGTGGTTTGCCACAAACAGTGGTTTCCCAAAAACAGAGGTTTGCTACCACAGTGGTTTGCCAAAATAGTGGTTTGCCACAAACAGTGGTTTGCTACAACAGTGGTTTCCCACAAACAGTGGCTTGTCAAAAATAGTGGTCGCCACAGGTTTGCGCGGTAAATGTTTTAGAAGAAGGGCGCCAATGGGCGCCCTTTTTTTATGGGCGTCGTTTGGGCTATCCTCGGGCTCTCCCGCGCCGCCGTTAGAGCCGGGTGTAGAGCAGGGAATCACCGATGATCACCAGTAAGCTGCCGAATGTCGGCATCACTATCTTCACTCAGATGTCTCAGCTCGCGGCGCAAACCGGGGCGATCAACCTGTCCCAGGGTTTCCCCGATTTCGATGCCCCGCAGGCGCTGTGCGATGCGGTCGGTCGGCACATTGCCAATGGCCACAATCAATATTCGCCAATGACCGGTTTGCCGGCGCTGCGCCAGCAAGTGTCGGCGAAAATCGCTCGCAGCTACGGTGTCAACGTCGATGCCGATAGCGAAGTGACCATCACTCCGGGCGCTACTCAAGCGATCTTCTGCGCGATTCAGGCCGTTATCCACAACGGCGACGAAGTGATCGTGTTCGATCCGTGCTACGACAGTTATGAGCCGGCGACAGAACTGGCCGGTGGTCGTTGCGTGCATGTGCAGCTGGGCCTGAATGATTTCGCCATCGATTTCCAGAAACTGGCGCAAGCCATTACGCCGCGCACGCGGATGATCGTTCTCAACTCGCCACACAACCCCAGTGGGGCACTGATCAGTCGTGCCGAACTGGATCAACTGGCAGATTTGATTCGAGATCGCGACATTTACCTCGTCAGCGACGAAGTGTATGAACACCTGGTGTTCGACGGTGTGCCGCATGTCAGCGTGCTGAATCACGAAGAGTTGTATCAACGCGCGTTTGTGGTCAGTTCCTTTGGCAAGACTTACCACGTCACCGGTTGGAAAACCGGCTACGTGGTCGCTCCGCCGGCGCTCACGGCCGAGCTGCGCAAGGTTCACCAATACGTCAGTTTCTGCGGCGTGACGCCGCTGCAATTTGCCTTGGCCGACTTTATGGCGGAGCACCCGGAACACGTCGAGGAACTGCCGGGTTTCTACCAGACCAAGCGTGATCTGTTCTGCAACCTGCTGGCACCGTCACGCTTCAGTTTTACGCGAGTGGCCGGCACGTACTTCCAGTTGGTCGACTACTCGCAAATCCGCCCGGACCTCAACGATGTCGACATGGCCTTGTGGATGACCCGTGAACATGGCGTGGCCAGTATTCCGATCTCGGTGTTCTACCAGACGCCACCCGAAGGCCAGCGCCTGGTGCGCTTGTGCTTCGCCAAACGCGAGGAGACGTTGCGTGAAGCGGCGGCAAAACTATGCGTGATCTGAGTGCTCTGCCCAATCTGAACCTCGCACTGATCCAGACCACCCTGGCCTGGCATGACCGTCAGGCTAACCTGGAGCATTTCGAACACCTGCTGGAGCAGGCGCGCGGCGCGGACCTGATTATCCTGCCGGAAATGTTCACCACCGGTTTCTCCATGGAATCGCAGACCCTGGCCGAAGCGGAAAACGGTCCGACCAGTCAATGGCTTCGGATTCAGGCGGCAAAGCTCGATGCGGTGATCACCGGTAGCGTCATTGTCCAGGCCGCCGATGGCAGCCATCGCAATCGTCTGCTGTGGGCGCGCCCGGACGGTGAAGTCTGGCATTACGACAAACGCCACCTGTTTCGCATGGCCGGCGAGCACAATCACTACACGCCCGGCGAGCGGCAGGTGCAGTTCGAACTCAAGGGCTGGCGCGTGCGACCGCTGATTTGCTACGACCTGCGTTTTCCGGTGTGGAGCCGCGATGCTCATGACACCGACTTGCTGTTGTACACCGCCAACTGGCCGGGAGCGCGGCGTCAGCACTGGAACCGTCTGCTGCCGGCGCGGGCCATTGAAAACCTTTGCTATGTGGCGGCGGTGAACCGTGTCGGCACCGACGGCAAGGGGTTTGCCTACACCGGTGACAGTCAGGTGCTGGACTTCCAGGGCGAGACGCTGCTCAGCGCTGGCGAAGCCGATGGCGTGTTTCAGGTGGTGTTGAATGCAGCTGAACTGGCGGCTTATCGCACGCGGTTTCCGGCGAATCTGGATGCCGACACATTCGAGTTCACCTGAGATCCTGGCGGGCAGGTCCGGCCTCTTCGCGAGCAAGCCCGCTCCCACAATTGATCGGGGTGAACGCAAACAATCCACTGTGGGAGCGGGCTTGCTCGCGAAGGGGGCCTGACAGCCCCTGCAAAAACCACAGGCAAACAAAAAGGCCCCAAGGTTCTCACCCTGGGGCCTTTTGCATGGCCGCGAACGTTTACGCCGCTTCTTTGGCTTCCGGCTGGCTCAGGGAGCGGTTCAGCGCGCTGAACAGGGCCTTGAAGCTGGCAGTGGTGATGTTTTCATCAATGCCGACGCCGTGTACCGCACGTTGCCCCTCAACCCGCAGCTCAATGTAGGCCGCTGCCTTGGCATGGGTGCCCGCGCCGATGGCGTGTTCGTTGTAGTCCATGATTTCCACCGGAACCGGCAGGCCGGCCACCAGGGCTTCCAGAGCACCGTTGCCCTTGCCGCGCCAGTGCAGGTTGGTTTCGCCCTGACCCTTGCCGGACACTTCGACTTCGACCGAACTGTTGCCGTTTTCTTCCTGCAAGCGATGGCTGACCAGCGCGTAAGGCGTGTTGGCCTGCAAGTATTCGCTGTGCAGCAGTGCATGGATCTGCTGAGCGGTCATCTCAAGGCCCAGGCGGTCGGTTTCACGCTGCACGACCTGGCTGAATTCGATCTGCATGCGGCGCGGCAAGCTGATGCCGTATTCCTGTTCCAGCAGGTAGGCGATACCACCCTTGCCCGACTGGCTGTTGACGCGAATCACCGCCTCGTAGCTGCGACCGATGTCGGCCGGGTCGATTGGCAAGTACGGCACTTCCCACAGTGCATCCGGTTTTTGCTGGGCGAAGCCTTTGCGGATGGCGTCCTGGTGGGAGCCGGAGAACGCGGTGTGAACCAGGTCGCCAACGTACGGGTGGCGTGGGTGCACCTGGATCTGGTTGCACTCCTCGACGACTTTGCGCACGCCGTCGATGTCGGAGAAGTCCAGCTCAGGGTGAATGCCCTGGGTGTACAGGTTCAACGCCACGGTCACCAGGTCAACGTTGCCGGTACGCTCGCCGTTGCCGAACAGGCAGCCTTCGACACGGTCCGCGCCGGCCATCAAACCCAGTTCGGTGGCGGCGACGCCGGTGCCACGGTCGTTGTGGGTGTGCAGGCTGATGATCACGCTGTCACGGCGGTTGATGTGCCGGCCGAACCACTCGATCTGATCGGCATAGATGTTCGGGGTTGCGCATTCGACGGTGGCGGGCAGGTTGAGGATCACCTTGTGCTCAGGTGTCGGGTTCCAGACCTCGATGACCGCGTCGCAGACTTCCTTGGCGAACTCGAGTTCGGTCGCGCTGAAGGTTTCCGGCGAGTACTCGAAGGTCCACTGGGTGTCCGGTTGCTGGGCGGCGTATTTGACGAACAGCTTGGCCGCGTTCACCGCAATGGCCTTGACCCCGTCCTTGTCCTGATTGAAGACAATGCGGCGGAAGGAAGGGGAGGTCGCGTTGTACAGATGGACGATGGCTTTCTTGGCGCCGCGCAAGGATTCGAAGGTGCGCTCGATCAGGTCTTCACGGCCCTGGGTCAGCACCTGAATGGTGGTGTCGTCCGGGATGTGGTTGCCTTCGATCAGGGTGCGCACGAAGTCGAAGTCGGTTTGCGAAGCGGCCGGGAACGATGCCTCGATCTCTTTCACGCCCACTTGCACCAAGGTTTTCCAGAAGCGCAGTTTCTTCACGGCGTCCATCGGTTCGATCAGCGACTGGTTGCCGTCGCGCAGGTCGGAACTGCACCAGATCGGCGCGGCGGTGATGGTTTTCGACGGCCAGGTGCGGTCCGGGATGTCGATGGTCGGAAACGCGCGGTATTTCGAAGACGGGTCTTTGAGCATGCTCATCGGGAAATCCTTATTGTGTGGGCCGAAAAAAGGCGGCCTGCCAGTCGATCAATTGTTTTGGGGGAGAAGCGTAGGGCGAGGCACCGCGATTCAGCCTGGCAGTCGTGCGCTGACGAGGCACAGGCTGCGGTGCTGGCGAAGCTGAATGAGGGTGTGAGAGGTTTTCATGCCCTCAACCCTAACCGCGAGGGTGGAGGATGGCAAGCAGTCGAAAAAAATTGAGAGGAATACTCGAAAATCAAATTTTGTCGCGATTTTATTGCGGATTGTTACGTTGATCGTTTCGATGTTTGCGCGAGGTTTGAGGGATGCGCAATTGGGAGTCTTGAATTAATGCAGTTCTGCGGCGCCGTAATGCCGCCTTCGCGAGCAAGCCCATCCCACATGTTCGGCCGATGTGAACACAGAGTGTGCGTACACCGAAAATCCACTGTGGGAGCGGGCTTGCTCGCGAAGAGGCCATAAACCTCAACGACTAATTAAGGCTGAAACGCCCCGATAAAAATCGCCGGATCCACCCGCGCATCATTCAGGCTGACATTCCAGTGCATGTGCGGCCCGGTCGCGCGTCCCGTGGCGCCGACTTTCCCGACCACAGCGCCGCGCGCCAGTTGCTGCCCGACCTTCACATCGATCTTCGACATGTGGCAAAACATGCTGATAAAGCCCTGCCCATGGTCGACGAACACCGTGTTGCCATTGAAGAAGTAGTTGCCGATCAGAATCACCTTGCCCGCCGCCGGGGTCTTGATCGGTGTGCCGGCCGGCACCGCGAAGTCCAGGCCCGAATGCGGATTGCGCTCTTCACCGTTAAAGAACCGACGCACGCCAAACTTGCTCGACAGCGGTCCGTTGACTGGCTTGTCCAGCAGCAGGTTGCTAGGGGTGTTCGGACTAAAACTGCGATAAGCCTGAATCTGCTCGGCCAACTCGCCCTCGATCCGCTTCAGGTTCGCCGGGTTCGGATTGACCTGCTGGGTGTTCTTCAGCGTGATGTGCTGTTCCGGGTATTTCTTGTTGCCCACGTTGAAGCTCAGATTGCGCCCGCCACTGCTGAGCTGCTGTGTGCCCGGTTTGACCGTCAGCGGCACGCCGACAATCGCCAGCCAATTATTCTGCTCCTTGACCACCAGCACCGGCCTGCCTTGATAGCTGGCTTTCGGTGCCTGGGCCGCCGTGCCCAGATCAACAACTGCAACACCGCCCGGCACCGGTTTGTTCAGCAGCCGAGTGATGTAGCTGTCGGCATGGGCATTGAAGGTCAGGCACAACAACAGCAGCGGAGCTAAAAAACGCGGCATGGATCAATCCAGTAAAGAAAGGGTGACAGGCGTCAGGTGATTGTCTTCGACTCGTACTTGCAGCTCGCCGTCGCCCAGTTTGGCTTTGAGGCGCTGCCCGGTGTGAGTCTGCCCGGCGCTGCGAATCGCGTGGCCACGTTCGTCCAGCAGAATGCTGTAGCCACGGGCGAGGGTGGCCAGCGGGCTGACCACTTGCAGGGTCTGCACCTGACTCTGCAATTGCAGGCGCCGGGATTTGAGGCTTTCACGCATGGCGCGGGGCAGGCGTTCGGCAAAACTGTCGAGGCGCTGGCGCAGCATCGCCAGTTGACGGCCCGGATGTTGCCCGGCGAGGCGGGTTTCCAGACGAATCAGTCGTTCGCGGCGCGTGTTGAGGCTGCGTTCGAAGGCGCGGCGCATACGCATGTCCAGATCGTCCAGGCGTTGCGCTTGTTGGCGCAGACTCTCGCCGGGATGGCGCAGGCGGCGAGACATGCCTTCAAGGCGCAGCCGGTCACGCATCAAGCGGTCGCGGATGCGCATCACCAGTCGACGGTGCAGGCTTTCGACCCGGCGGACCAGGTCGCTGGAGTCCGGCGCGAGCAGTTCGGCGGCGGCCGAGGGCGTCGGTGCACGGACGTCAGCGACGAAATCACTGATGGAAACGTCGGTTTCATGGCCGACCGCGCTGACAATCGGCGTCAGGCAAGCATCGACCGCACGGGCCACGGCTTCTTCGTTGAAACACCAGAGGTCTTCCAGCGAACCGCCGCCACGGGCCAGGATCAGCGCGTCGAAGCCACGGGCGTCCGCCAGTTTCAGTGCGCGGACAATCTGCGCCGTGGCTTCGCGACCTTGTACGGCAGTGGGGATCAACGTCAGTTGGACCTGCGGCGCACGGCGACGGAACACGCTGATGATGTCGCGAATCACCGCGCCGGTTGGCGAACTGATGATGCCGATACGCTGCGGATGCGCCGGCAGCGGCACTTTGCGCTCGGCACTGAACAGACCTTCGGCGCTGAGCTTTTCCTTCAGCGCGTCGAAGGCTAGCCGCAGTGCGCCGTCCCCTGCCGGTTCGACGGTGTCGAGAATCAATTGATAATCGCCACGGCCCTCGAACAGCGAAACCTTGCCGCGCACCTTGACCGCCAAGCCATCCTTCAACGCCTGGCGAACCCGCGCGGCGTTCTGCCGGAACAACGCGCAACGCACCTGGGCGCCGCTGTCCTTGAGGGTGAAATACACGTGGCCGGACGCCGGGCGGGCGAGGTTGGAGATTTCGCCTTCGACCCAGATATTGCTGAACACGTCTTCGAGCAACACCCGCGCGCGGCCGTTGAGCTGGCTGACGGTCAGGACTTCACGGTCCAGGCCGAGTCTTGCAAAGGGATCTTTAATCATGGGGCGCATGATAAAGGCATTCGTCGATCAATCTCCACGCATCAACGCAAATCCCGTGGTGAGAACAGATTCATGTGGGGAACGGGCTTGCTCGCGAATGCATGCTGACTAACCCATTGATGGTGGATGTGCCTGCGCTTTCGCGAGCAAGCCCGCTCCCACAAAGGGTAAAGTCTGCTCCGGGATTCATGGATGACAGGGGAATGAGTGTGCTTGAGTTGTTAAACCAGTGGCCATTCGGCGCAACGGACTGGCTGATCATCGGTCTGGCCATCGCCCTGGCCTACATCGTTTTCGGTATTGCCGGTTTCGGCACGGCGCTGGTCGCGGGGCCGGTGCTGATTTTGTTCATGCCGCTGTCGAAGATCGTGCCGCTGCTGGTGCTACTGGATTTCGTCGCCGCGTTCGGCAATCTGCTGCCGTCGCGGCGGGATGTCGCGAAACCTGAGTTATTGCGGCTGCTGCCGTGCATGGCGGTGGGGTGCACGTTGGGCGTGATCTTTCTGCTGAATCTGAAATCCGACCTGCTGTTGCTGTTGATGGGGCTGTTTATCAGCGCCTATGCGATTTACAGCTTGTGGGTCAAAACCCGGCCGACGCAATTGTCTGCCGTCTGGGCAGTGCCGATGGGCACGGTGGGCGGGTTGTTCGGTGCGCTGTTTGGCAGTGGCGGCTTCTTATATGCCATCTATTTGAACAGTCGACTGCCGAAAGAGGCGGCACGGGCGACCCAAAGTGCGCTGATCAGTTGCAGCACGGTGGTGCGCTTGAGCCTGTTTGCTGTCGCGGGGGTGTATGCCGAGCTACCCTTGTTGGTGCTGGCGCTGTGTTTGTTGCCAGCCATGGCGTTGGGGCTGTGGATCGGTCGGCGGTTGACCCTGAAATTGTCACGGGAAGCGTTCGTGCGGCTGGTGACGTGGCTGGTGCTGGCCAGCGGGCTGGCGCTGATCGGGCGCTATTTGAGTACTTGACCTGATTTCGGCAGCTATTAAGCTGCCGCTCGCTCAGACGCCTTCGCGAGCAAGCCCGCTTCCACATTCAAACGCGGTCAAGTGTGGGAGCGGGCTTGCTCGCGAACGCGTAGAGCGGCACACCGCAGAAACATTCCTTTAAAGCAGCAGGCTGCACCCATGAATTCGCAAAGCATCATCGTCCCGAAAATCTCCACGCTGCCGGTGCACGAACCCCGGGCAAGGGCGGTCGTGCGTTGGCTGGTGCGCAAGAACATCATCAAGGAAGAGCTGACCACTTGCGGCCGCACCGGCAGTCGCATGGGCCACGCACTCGCCGACGGTGCCCGCGCCGTGGTCTTGCATCCGGAAGCGCTGCCATTTGGCGAGCCGGTCAATGGCCTGGAAATTATCACCAAGCGCTGCATCTACACGCCGGCCAAAGGTTTCCTTGAAGAGGCCGGCTGCGCCGAGTGCCGCAAGGAAGTGGGCGAAGCATTGTTTGAAAGCCTGGAGGACTGGATGCCCGGGCGTACCGATAACTTCACCTGCCCGGAATGCGGGCATGAAGACGACATCAACGGCTTTCTGTTTCTGCAGCCATGCGGGTTTTCCAACCTGGGGTTCATCTTCAACAACTGGGCCGAGGCCGGGTTCAAGCAGGGCTTTATCGATGAATTCGCGGATTGGCTGGATCAACCGGTGAGCTGGGTGAAGGTGGAGCTCTAGGCGCCAGCGCCGGCAAGCCTTGCTTCTGAGAACTGGCGCTAAATACCCGTCGATCGACCGTGTCGATAATAGACAGAGTTTTACATTGAACCCGAGGGGGTGTCTGACTATAATGGCGCGCTTCCATTTTCCCGCTCGGGAGCCCCCGCGATGCTGCGTATCAGCCAAGAAGCTCTGACATTCGACGACATTCTCCTAGTGCCCGGTTATTCCGAGGTGCTTCCTAACGAAGTCAGTCTCAAGACCCGCCTAACCCGTGGCATCGAGCTGAATATTCCCCTGGTTTCCGCTGCCATGGCTCCTGGCGCGCCTGCTGGATATGCCCCTCCACCACTCGCCCGTCGCATTTAGCCAATCGGCCCAGTAACACAAAAAGCAGTTCATCGTTAC
>NZ_JBNNWE010000142.1:0-10790 GCF_050280905.1 Pseudomonas sp. NPDC086278 | reverse complement strand
CGCAGCCATTGGCCGAGCAACATGCCCAGCACTGCGGGGATCAGCGCCAGCAACGACGCGCTCAATTCTGCGCCGCCCAACGCGCCGCGCCATAGCAGGCCGGCGGCCAGCGCCAGGGTCGACACGGTGAACGACAGGCCCAGCGCCTGCACCAGTTCATCCTTGCTCAAACCCAGCGCTTGCAGGTACGGCACCGCCGGAATCACAAACACACCCGTGGCCGAGGTGATGACGCCCGTCAGCACGCCACACAGCGGCCCGAGCCAGCGTTCGCAGCGACCGCCGACGCGCAAGGTCGGCAGCAGCAATCCGCTCAGCGCATAAAGCAACAACGCCGCCCCCAGCCCGCGCACCACCCAATGCCCACCGGCCATGCCGATCCACAGTGTGCCCGCGCCCGTGCCGATGAAGATCGCCAGCAGCATCGGCCACAGGCGTTTGATCAACCCGCGCAAATGCCCGCCGAATGCCAGTTGCCAGACATTGGTCAGCGTCGCCGGGATGATCAGCAGCGCCGCTGCCTGCGATGGCGCCATGGCCAGACCGAGCAGGCCCATGGCGACGGTGGGCAAGCCAAGGCCGATGACGCCTTTGATCATGCCGGCCAGCAGGAACGTAACGACGACCAGAAGGGAAAGGGTCAGCCCGAGGTTTTGATAGAACGTGGCGAGTGTATTCATGGGCTTATCCTGGGCCTGGACTGACCGGGTGGAAATCTGCCATATATTGAGGCAGCCTCTTCTTTTTACAGAGGCTGATAATTTCAGTGCGCCCGCTGACGTCTTCGCGAGCAGGCTCACTCCCACCGTTGACCGTGTTGTCGGTTATGACTCGGCCGGAAGTGGGAGCGAGCTTGCTCGCGAAGGCTGTCAGACAACAAACCTCCCGAGGCAGTAACCATGCACTTCGACCTGACCGACCTGCGCCTCTACCTGAACGTCCTCGACGCGGGCAACATCACCGCCGGCGCCGTGCGCAGCCATCTGTCCCTGGCGGCGGCGAGCGCCCGAATCCGCGCCATGGAAGCGTCGTTCGGTATTGAATTTCTGCTGCGCGGTCGTCGTGGTGTCACGCCGACCCCGGCCGGCAAGGCCTTGGCGCAACACGCCCGGCTCCTGCTGCAACAGGCCGAGCACCTGCAACAAGACCTCGCCGAATATGCCAAGGGCGTCAAAGGTCAGGTGCGCTTGCTGTGCAACACCACCGCGTTCAGCGAATACCTGCCGGAGTTGCTCGCCGACTTTTTGCGTGAGCATCCGAACCTCGATATCCAACTTCAGGAACTGCCCAGCGCCCGTATCACCCACGCGTTGCGCCAGGGCGCGGCGGACCTCGGTATCGTCTCCGGCGCCGTGGAAACCGATGAGCTGCACACCCGACCGTTTCGCGACGACCCGCTGGTGCTGATTCTGCCGCGCGATCACCCGCTGGCCGCCACCGAGTCGTTGAGTTTCGGCGCGACCTTGCACCACGACTACGTCGGACTGAACGCCAACAGCGCTTTGGCTGCGTACCTTGAGGAACAGGCGCAGCACGTGGGTTCACGCCTGAAAATCCGCATCCGCGCCGAGAGTTTCGAGAGTGTGATGCGCATGGTCGCTCGCGGCGCCGGCTTGGCGATTGTGCCGCTGGCGGCCGTCGAACGCTGGCCGGGGGAGCGCCCCTTCAGAAGCCACGCGCTGCAAGAACCCTGGGCGCAACGCAAGCTGCTGCTGTGCGCGCGGGACTTTGCGGCGCTGCCCGTTTACGCAAAAGAATTGCTGAAGGCGTTGAGCCATTAGCGTCGGCCAGTGCGCGTTTCTGGACATCTCTTTGTCGAGAACAGACAAATGACGTCGCAATAGGAATGTTAGGGTCGGCTCCCGCTGTTCCAATCGCCCGGAGTCATCATGAACCCACCGATTACCGTTCTTCGCGACACCAAGCCGATGCCTAAAGTCGACGCCTGCACGTGGAAAAGAATTGAAGGCGACCCGCACACCGTCAACCTCGATGCCTACGCCAGCGAAGACAACAGCAAGTTCATGGGCACCTGGATCTGCACGCCAGGCAAGTGGTACGTGGAATATGTGAAGTGGGAATACTGCCACTTCCAGGAGGGCTATTGCATCATCACCCCGGAAGGCCTGGAACCGATCCACCTGCGTGCCGGCGACATTTTCGTCATTGAGCCGGGGATGAAGGGCACTTGGGAAGTCGTGGAAACCGTACGCAAGTATTACGTGTTTGCCTGATGCAAAAAAACCGGGAGATCACCCGACGTGATTTCCCGGTAAATGTTTGTGGGTTCCCACAGGCCAAGTTGTCTAAGTTGTCTGGCTTGCAACAGGCCAGACAACTTCAGCCCGTTACTGCGGTTTGCGATAGCTGTTGATAATTGCCGAAAAGTCTTTGCCACCTTCCCCGCGCTGGCTCATTGCCTGATACAGCTGCTGCGCCACCGCGCCGAGCACCACCGGTTGGTGTGCCTGACGCGCCGCTTCAGTCGCCAGCCCCAGATCCTTGAGCATCAGTTCAGCACCGAATCCGCCGGTGTAACCGCGCGAGGCAGGCGCCGTTTCGACGATGCCCGGCCACGGGTTGTACATCTCCGAACTCCAGCAACGCCCGGTCGAACTGTTGATGATCCCGGCCAGCACGCCGGTGTCGATCCCCAACGCATCGCCCAGCGCCATGGCTTCACTGACACCGACCATCGAGATCGCCAGCAGCAGGTTGTTGCAGATCTTGGCGATTTGCCCGGTGCCGACTTCGCCGCAATGGACGATGTTGCGGCCCATCTGCGCCAGCACCGGTTGCAGGGTGGCGAACAGTTCCGGGGTGGCGCCAACCATGAACGTCAAGGTCCCGGCCGTTGCACCGCCCGTGCCGCCAGACACCGGCGCATCGGCCATGGCCACGCCTTGCCTGGCGGCGGCAGCGGCGACATCACGTGCCGTCTGTGGGTCGATGGTGCTGCAATCCACCGCCGGCACGCCTTTGCCGATACCGGCGAGCACGCCATCGTCACCCAGCCAGACGCTGCGCACATGCACGGCGGCCGGCAGCATGGTGATCACCAGTTCCGCACCTTGCGCGGCTTCGCGCGCCGAAGCGCTGATGCTGCCGCCCAGTCGCTCCAGCTCGGCCAGAACGGTTTTGTTCAAGTCGACCAAGCGCAGCGAGTGGCCGGCCTTGATCAGGTTGCGCGCCATCGGCGCGCCCATGTTGCCGAGACCGATAAAAGCGATTTTCATGTCCGGCTCCTTAACGCAAGTTGATGGTGGTGTTCACACCGTCGTTGACGCTGTCGTCATCGAACCAGCGGCTGGTGACCGTTTTGGTCTGCGTGTAGAACTGCACCACTTGCTTGCCATACGGGCCGAGGTCGCCGAGTTTGGAACCGCGCGAACCGGTGAAGCTGAAGAACGGGACCGGCACCGGAATCGGGATGTTGATGCCGACCTGACCGACGTCGATTTCAGTCTGGAATTTACGCGCCGCCGCACCCGACTGGGTGAACAGGCCCGTGCCGTTGCCAAACGGGTTGGCGTTGACCAGCGCGATGGCTTGATCGAGGGTGTCGACTTCAAGCACCACCAGCACCGGGCCGAAGATTTCCTGGGTGTAGATCTGCATGTCGGTGGTCACGCCGGAGAACAGCGTCGGGCCGACAAAGTTGCCTTTCTCGAAGCCCGGAACGCTGATCTCGCGACCATCCAGTTCCAGCTTGGCGCCTTCCTTGATGCCGCTTTCGATCAGGTCGAGAATCCGTGCCTTGGCCTTTTTCGAAATCACCGGACCGACGTCGGTGCCCGCTTCGCTGCCGGCATTGACCTTGAGTTTCTGAGCCAGCGCTTTCAGGTCCGGCAGCCACTGCTTGGCCGCGCCCACCAACACCACCACCGAAGTGGCCATGCAGCGTTGACCGGCGGCACCGAAACCGGCGCCCACCAAGGCATTCAGGGTTTGTTCGCGATTGGCGTCCGGCAGCACCACGGCGTGGTTCTTGGCGCCCATCATCGATTGCACGCGCTTGCCGTGTTTGCCGGCCAGGTCGTAAACGTGCGTACCGACCGCGGTCGAACCGACGAAGGACACAGCCTTGATGTCTTTGTGGGTGCAGAGCGCATCCACCACGTCTTTGCCACCGTGAACCACGTTGAGCACGCCCGCCGGTACGCCGGCTTCAATCGCCAGTTCCACCAGCAACAGGGTCGACAGCGGGTCTTGTTCGGACGGTTTGAGAACGAAAGTGTTGCCGCAGGCGATGGCCATCGGGAACATCCACAGCGGGATCATCGCCGGGAAGTTGAACGGGGTGATGCCGGCGCAGACGCCGATAGGCTGACGCAGGGTGTATGTATCAACGCCGCCGGCGACGTTCTCGGCGAACTCGCCCATTTGCAGGGTGCCGATGGAGCACGCGTGCTCGACCACTTCCAGGCCACGGAAAATGTCACCTTCAGCGTCGGCAATGGTTTTGCCCTGCTCGTTGCTGAGCACCACGGCGATACGTTTGGAGTGCTCGCGAATCAACGCCTGGAGCTTGAGCATGATGCGCATCCGCGCGCCGATCGGCGTCAGCTTCCAGGTCTGGAAGGCGCGATGGGCGGCGCTGATGGCGGCGTCGACTTCCTCGGCGGTCGCGAATGGCACTTTGGCCAGCACTTGCTGGGTGGCCGGGTTGACGATGTCGTGCCACTCGGTGGTTTGCGATTCGACCCACTCGCCGTCGATCAACAGCTTGACGGTCTGCACGGTGGTTTCGTTGGGCGTGAGCGATGCGTTCATGCTGGTCTCCTGGACTTATTGTTGTGCGGGGAGCCAAGGCGGTTCAGGCGCCTTGAGATGAGGCGTGTGTCGCGAATTGGTTGTCGGACGGTTTTTGGAGTATAGATGTGCAAACTTCTAATAAGAACGCACATAAAAGCCGGTCCATCATGCAAAAAAACATCACGTCTCTAGGCTCGCTGAACTGGGACGACCTCAAGTTTTTCCTCGAAGTGGCCCGCACCCGCAAGGCCAGCACGGCCGCCAAGCGCCTCGCGGTCGACTACACCACCGTGTCGCGACGCATCAGTTCGCTGGAAGCAGCGCTGGGCACATTGCTGTTCGAGAAATCCCGGACCAGCGGTTTTGTCCTCACCGCCGAAGGCCAACGCTTGCTCGGTTACGCCGAGTCGATAGAAAGCACGCTGCACATGGCCTGCGAACAGGTGTCAGGTTCCGGCGTCGCGCTGTCGGGGCACGTGCGCATGGGCTGCACTGAAGGCTTCGGCAGTTTTTTCATCACGCCGCAGCTTAGCCATTTCGTCGACGCCTACCCGGCGATCTCGGTGGACATCCTGCCGCTGCCGCACTTTATCAGCCTGTCCAAACGCGAAGCCGACATCGTCATTGCGTTGGAGCGTCCGGAGCATGGCCCCTACGTCTGCTGCAAATTGTGCGACTACAAGTTGCAGCTCTACGCGACCCAGGACTATCTGGACAAACACGCACCGATCCGCCGCCCTACCGACTTGGGCAACCATTCATTCATCAGTTATGTCGACGACCTGGCCTTCAGCTCGGAGCTGTTGTACCTGGCGAACGTACTGCCCGGCGCCAGCGCCAACCTGCGCAGCACCAGCGTCATCGCGCAGTTCGTGGCGGCGCAGCAAGGGCGCTCGCTGGCGATTCTGCCGTGTTTCCTGGCGGCGCAGGATCCGCGATTGCTGGCAGTGTTGCCGGAAGAAATCAACATCACCCGGCAGTTCTGGATGTACTGCCGGGAGGATTTGCGCAAATTGAAGCGGATCACCCTGTTGTGGGATTACATCCGCGAGGTGACCGAGCAGAATCAGGGGCTGTTGATGGGCAACAGTCGGGACATGTTGTTCGCCGATTAGTCGGTGGACACCACGATCGAGACCCGGCGATTTTCGGTGCGGCCAGCCGCGGTGGTGTTGGACGCTACCGGCTGACCGCTGCCGAGGCCACGCAGTTGAATGTTCTGTTCCTGCATGCCGACCGTGCTCAGCACCTTGCCGACACTTTTCGCGCGACGCAGCGACAGCGTCTCGTTGTAGGACTCTTTGCCTGACGTATCGGTGTGGCCATCGACCCGCACCCGCTCGATACCGACACCCAGCAACGCCTTGCCGATACGCTGGACGATCTCGGTACTGGCTGCGTTCAGGCTGTCGTCGTCACTGCCGAACAGCACTTTGCCAGACAGGCCAAAGGCCCAGCCCTCGTCGGTCAACTCGAAGCCTTGTTGCTTGAGCACCGCGACCTGCGCCGGCGTCAGGCCCTTTGGAGGCGCCGTCTGGCAACCGGTCAAGGCTAGCAACGCCAGGTAAAGGGTGAAGGTAAAAAACCGCAAGGACCGCTGGGAAAGGGAGAACACGTGCATTAGCTCCTGGTTTGACGATTGGCGGCAAAGTGCTCCGACCCTGCCGTTTGCTGTGCGCCTCGGGACAACCGTTTGGCGTGGTACATCGCCGCGTCGGCGGCACTGAGCAGTGCGTCGGGCGTGGCGCCATGATCGGGGTACACCGAGATGCCGATGCTGAGCGAGGTCAACACCGAGGTATCGCCCGGTAACTCAATGGGCGCCTCCATGCTGGCGATGATTTTGTCGGCAATGCGCTCGGCGTCTTCGGTTTTGTGCAGCGGGGTCAGCAGCACGGCAAACTCGTCGCCGCCCAGACGCGCCACCAGATCCTCTTCACGCAACTGCGCTCGAACCCGATTGGCGACCGCAACGAGCACCGCATCGCCAGCCGCGTGGCCGAAGTTATCGTTGATTCCCTTGAACCGGTCGCTGTCGAGGAACAGCACGGCCACGCGCTCGCCGAGTTTGTTGGCATTGCGCAGCGCACGCAGCAGCCGGCCTTCGAAAAACGCCCGGTTCGGTAACCCGGTCAAGCTGTCATGGCTGGCCTGGTGCGCGAGGGTTTCGTTCTCGCTTTGCAGGTGGGTTTGCCAGGATTCGAGCTCGTCGAGCAAGGCATTGAAGTCGTTGCCGAGGTTGTCCAGTTCGGCGATGGCGGCAGGCGGCACGCGCCGGTCAAAGGCGCGCTCGCTGCGGGCGGCGTGGGCCACGGACGCGAGGCTGCGCAAGGGGCCGGTGATCCCGTGCAGTTGGCGACGAGCCAGATACAGCGCGACCCAGGCACTGATGGCGGTACAGAGGATGATGCCCACCAGACCGCTGAGCAAAAACCGCATCAGGCTGCCGCCGTCGCCAGTGAGCTGGATGCTGCCGACTTCCCGATCCTGATGGACAATCGGCATGTTGATCGGCTTCTCCAGAAAGGCCGTGGCGATTTGCATTTCAAGCTCGGAGAACAACCCGGTTTCCGGCCGCTGCCAACGCGCCAGTAAATTGCCGTTCTTATCCAGCACCTGGGCATCGGCGACTTCCTCGGTCGACGCGATCAACGCCAGGGCTTCGGTGGCGGCAGCCTTGTCGTTGAACACCACGGCGGCTTCCACGGTGTAGTTGATCGAGCGCGCGATCAGGTGCAGGTTGTGGTCGGCATAGACGCGCAAGGCCAGCACACCGAGCAACGTCAGCGAGAGACTGGCCATGGCCACGGCCACCAGCGCGACGATCAAATGACCACGGCCGATGACCGAGCGCAACGTAGGGCGATCAGGCTTGAACAGGCTCATGGTGCCGCCGGGGTGCGACGGGACAGTTGCAACACGCTGGGGTGAATGCGCACGCCACTGCGGGCGACGGAATCAAGGTTGACCTGGAAGGACACCTGATCATCGCTGACCCGCAGGCAAAACAGACTGCCGACGGTGCATTGATCGTCGGCCTCGCTGATGCTCAAGACCGGACGCCCGCTTAACGCGGCGAAGAGACGGGTGCGTTCGTCGCCGGTCAGTTTGCCGATGTACACCGCATCGCAGTCACTGGCGATGGACGGGTTGTCGGCCAACAGCCGTTGCACGATTACGGGTCGGCCGGTGGCCTGGGTCGTGCCTTTGACCAAGTCATCGGTGTATTCGGTAGGGCCGACCACACACAAGCGAAGTTGCGCAGGTTCAACCGGCCAGCGCGCGTAACTGAGAATCCCCAGAACCACTTGAGTAACCGCTTTGGCACGCTGGTCGGCCATGCCCGCTGGCGTTCCCGGCTGGGCGAAAACGAAGGTGCTGAACAGGCAGAGAAGGCCTGCCAACAGCCTCTGCTTGCAACCAACGACGCACCCTGCCGCGCGGACAGCCACCTTCATGCAGCGATTCTCTTTGATGTAGCGAAATAATGTCGCAACGATAGCACAGGGTTAAAACGCCAGCGAGACCGCGCGCTACAGCGCCTCGTCCCTTTGCGCCGTGCACGGTGGGTACTTCATTCACGCGAATCGATCGCGTCATCCAGCTCCAGCATCAACCCGCTCAAGCGTTTGACCTTGCGCCGCGCGGCCTCTTCAAATACGCCGGCGCGAGGTTCGATCAAGGTGAACCAGTGCTTGGCCCGGGTGATCCCGGTGTAAATCAGTTCCTTGGTCAGCACCGGGTTGAGGGCGTCCGGAAGAATCAACGCCGTGTGGGCAAACTCGGACCCCTGGGATTTGTGCACGGTCATGGCGTAGACGGTCTCGACGTCATTGAGCCGGCTCGGCAGAACAAAACGCACGCCTCCCTGGCCGTCGTTGCGTGGAAACGCAACGCGCAACACCTGCTTGCCGGCGTCGGGGCCCTCGCGTTCGGGCAGCTTGAGGGCGATGCCAATGTCACCGTTCATCAAACCGAGGCCATAGTCGTTGCGCGTCATCAGCACCGGCCGCCCCTCGTACCATTGCTGGTCACTGTCGATCAGCCGGGCCCTGAGCAAGGCGTCGGTGACGCGCTGGTTCAATCCTTCCACGCCCCACGGCCCTTTGCGTACGGCGCACAGCAGCTGAAAGGCGTCGAAAGCCTGCAACACCTGGCGCGCCCACTCGGTCCAGCAGGGATCGTCGAGCATCCGTTCGAGCGACGGTCGTTGGTCGCGCATCAGGCTCAGGTAACGCCGATAACCTTGCGGGCCGTCACCATGCCCTTCAAGGAGCAAGCGTTCCAGCGCCCGATCATGCTCACCTTTGAGCGGCAGGGAAAACACGTCATCGTGAGTTCGGGCCGTGAGCAGCTTGCGCGCTTCCTCGGGTTGCTGCTGGTTGACCCAACGCGCCAGTTGCCCAATGCCGCTGCCCTCGCCGAAGCGACGCGAATGGCGCAACATCACGACTTGCTGAGCCAAGGGATGGGTGCCGGCAGCGTCTTCGCGCAAACCGCTGGCCGTCAGACTTTCACCGCTGACCGACTCCAGCCACTGGCGGGTTTGCGGGCTGTACCAACCTGCCTCGGCATCGCGGCACAGGTCGCCCAGCACCGCGCCGGCCTCCACCGAGGCCAACTGGTCCTTGTCACCCAACAACACCAACCGCGCATGAGCCGGCATCGCGTCGAGCAGATTGGCCATCATTTCCAGGTCGATCATCGAGGCTTCGTCGACCACCAACACATCCAGCGGCAACCGGTTACCCGCATGGTGACGGAAGTGGCGGGTGCCGGGGCGACTACCCAGCAAGCGGTGCAACGTGGTGACGTCGGAGGGGATTTTGTCCCGCACGTTTTCAGCGACTTTCAACGACTGCACTTGCTGGCTGATGGACTCGGTCAACCGCGCGGCAGCCTTGCCGGTGGGTGCCGCAAGACGGATGCGCAACGGTTTGCCCGCCTCCACCGCCGGGGCTTGAAGCAAGGCGAGCAGACGCACGACCGTCGTGGTTTTGCCCGTGCCGGGGCCACCGGTAACGATGCTGAATGCACTGCGCGTTGCCAGGGCACAAGCGAGTTTTTGCCAGTCGATCACCTCGCCGGACTTCGCCGCACCGAACAAACCGGTCAGGCGTTGAGGCAAATCACTCGGTGCCGACTCTTGCTCCGCCAGGCGTAGGCGCAATGCGTTGTCGATACGCCGCTCGTAGGCCCAGTAGCGGCGCAAGTACAAGCGCTTGCCCGACAACACCAAGGGCCGCGATTGCGCCTCCTCACGGCCATCGACCGCCAGCGCCACCAGATTGCTGGCGGCCAGTACCTTGCACCAATGGGCGCCGTCCAGCGCTTCCAGCAATTGCGATGGCAATAGCATCGCTCCACTTTGCACATCGCCTTCCGGCGGCAGGGACAACGCGAAATCGGGGGCTTTCAGCGTCTCGAACAGGTCCAGGCAAACATGGCCGTGGCCCAGTTGATGACTGGTCAAGGCAGCGGCCAGCAGCACCAGCGGATCATCGCCGGGCGCAAGTTCGTGCAAGAAAGCCACGAAAGCCTTGTCGAGCGCCCGCAACCAGCCGCGTTCGACCCAGCGCGTCAGCAACAGCAGCAAATCGTCGGCGCGAGTCAACGGCGCCAGATCCGCCAGGCTTTCGGCGGCCAATGACGTGGGCAGCAAATCGGCGAAGGTGCGGCTCATAACAGTTCTCCCTGTTCCCACGCGGGTTCGGCCTTGGGCTGCGGCTTGCCCTGGAACAGCCGGTCCAGTTGCTCGATCAATTCGCGAGGCGGACGGGCGAAATACACCCCCTGACTCGAAGCACGCGTGCCGCGCAGAAACAGATACAGCGCGCCGCCGACATGCCGGTCGTAATCGTAATCGGCGAGCCGCGCCTTGAGCTGGCGGTGCAAGGCCAGCAGGTACAACACGTATTGCAGGTCGTAACGGTTGTCGAGAATCGACTGCTCCATTGCCTGCTCGGTGTACGCCGAGTCGTCGAGGCCCAGCCAGTTGGATTTGTAATCGGCGACGTAGTAGCGACCGTCGTGTT
>NZ_JBNNWE010000141.1:0-10848 GCF_050280905.1 Pseudomonas sp. NPDC086278 | reverse complement strand
GTTAAGAATGTCGTAGTCCTGGGCACCCAGTGGGGTGATGAGGGCAAAGGCAAGATCGTTGATCTGCTGACCGAACATGCTGCCGCCGTAGTGCGCTACCAGGGTGGCCACAACGCGGGTCACACTTTGGTCATCGATGGCGAAAAAACCGTCTTGCACCTGATCCCGTCGGGCGTGCTGCGCGAAGGCGTGCAGTGCCTGATCGGCAACGGCGTGGTGGTTGCTCCCGACGCTCTGCTGCGGGAAATCATCAAGCTGGAAGAGAAAGGCGTGCCGGTGCGTGAACGCCTGCGTATCAGCCCGTCCTGCCCGCTGATCCTGTCCTACCACGTAGCGCTGGACCAGGCTCGTGAAAAGGCCCGTGGCGAGCTGAAGATCGGTACGACCGGTCGCGGCATCGGCCCGGCTTACGAAGACAAGGTTGCACGTCGTGGCCTGCGCATCGGCGACCTGTTCCACCGCGAGCGTTTCGCCGCCAAGCTGGGCGAGTTGCTGGATTACCACAACTTCGTCCTGGTCAATTACTACAAAGAACCTGCGATCGACTTCCAGAAGACGCTCGACGAGTGCATGGAATACGCCGAGCTGCTCAAGCCGATGATGCTCGACGTCACCGCTGAGCTGCACGAACTGCGCCGCGCTGGCAAAGACATCATGTTCGAAGGCGCCCAGGGCTCCCTGCTGGACATCGACCACGGTACTTACCCGTACGTCACCAGCTCCAACACCACGGCGGGCGGCATCGCCACCGGTTCGGGTTTTGGCCCAATGTACCTGGATTACATCCTCGGCATCACCAAGGCCTACACCACCCGCGTCGGTTCGGGTCCATTCCCGACTGAGCTGTTCGACGACGTTGGCGCGTTCCTCGCCAAGCGTGGCCACGAGTTCGGTGCAACCACCGGTCGTGCCCGTCGTTGCGGCTGGTTCGATGCCGTCATCCTGCGTCGTGCTATCGACGTCAACAGCATCTCGGGCCTGTGCCTGACCAAGCTGGACGTGCTGGACGGTCTGGAAACCATCAACATCTGTGTTGGCTACAAGAACCAGGACGGTGCAGTGATCGATGCCCCGACTGATGCCGACAGCTACATCGGCCTGGAGCCGGTGTACGAAGAGATGCCGGGCTGGACCGAATCCACCGTCGGTGCCAAGACGCTGGAAGAGCTGCCGCAAGCCGCTCGCAATTACATCAAACGCGTTGAAGAGTTGGTCGGTGCGCCGATTGACATTATTTCGACGGGCCCGGATCGCAACGAAACCATCGTTTTGCGTCACCCGTTCGCCTGATAAGTCGTTGATGTTAAAAACAAAGGCCCCTTAATCGGGGCCTTTGTCGTTTATGCCTGTCGAACGGCATGACCTTTGCGTGTGATCGTCATCAAGTGCATTGCTTCTGGCGTGCCATCAATTTAATGGCGTCAATGCGGAGGGGTATCAAGTGTCGGCCGTTCTCTCACTGTTACAAAGCCGTTTGCTGCGGCCCGTATTCGTTACCCTCGGTATCGCCCTTTTGGTGCAGGTGCTGGTGGCTGTTGCCCTGACTCGGAGCACAGTGACCGCGCTGGAAGCCGATCTGGGTGTGCGCCTGGGTGCCGACAGTCAAAAACTTTCTGGCGAACTGGAGCAGGCGGGGCGTGAAGTCACGTCGAGCCTCGACAATCTTTCGGCCAGTACGCGTCAACGGCTTACCGCCGGTCTGTCTGCGCGGCTGAAAGAAGAGCAGGTGCAACTGCGTGCGACGTTGGAAAAGGATCTGAAAGATTCCGCCAACGACATGGCGCAACTGCTGGCCTCGGTCGCACCGCGCGCCATGTGGGACAGCGACGTTCCCACCCTCTCCGAATTCGCCCGTCGGGCCCAGCGCAATCCCAACGTGTTGTTCGTGGTTTATGACGACGCGACCGGGCAACACCTGACGCGTTACCTCAACCGCGAAAACCCGATCAACAAAGCCCTGCTGGAAAAAGGCCAGGGTGAGCGTGCGCTGGACAAGGTGCTGTTCGCGGCGCAAAACGATCCTTCGGTCTATTACCTCGAAGCGTCGATCAACCCGAACGGCGTGGAAATCGGCAAGGTCTTGATGGGCGTCTCGACCGCCTCGGTAGAAACCGATCTGGCGGCGCTGGACAAACGCTTTGCGGCGCTGATTGCCAGCGGTGATCAACTGGTCGGTGAGAGCCTCGCAGGCGCAGCGGCGGACAGCGCTACAGCCATGCGCGCGCGCCTGACGTCCGCTCAGGCCACCGCTTCTGAAATGAAAGCCAACACCACCAGCACCGTGCAGGAAGCCGCGGCGACCTTGCGCTGGCGCATTGGCATGGGCCTGGCGCTGGTCGGCTTGGGCGTGCTGCTGTTGCTGGCGGTGGTGCTGGGGCGTCGAGTGGTCAACCGCCTGAAGATGCTGATCAGCGCCATGGACGATCTGGCGGCGGGCGAGGGTGACCTCACCAAGCGTGTGCAGATCAGCAGCAAGGACGAAATCGGCGACATGGCCTCGGCGGTCAATCGCTTTGTGGATAAGTTGCAGCCGATCGTGCGTGAGGCGGGCGATGTGGCCCAGCGTACCGGTGTGGAAATCGGTGCCATGACCTTGCGCAACGCCGGGGCCGATGCGGCGGCCGGCATGCAGCGTGACGAAGTGGCCGAGAGCCTGCGGGCGCTGTCGCAAATGGCCGACGAGGCGCAGTCTGAAAGCCATGCGATGCAGGCAGCCTTGCAGCAAGTGGTGGACATCCGCTCCGCGACCGATGAAAACACCCGGACCTCGGCGAAAGTCGGCAGCCTGATCGAGGCGTTGGCCGGGCAGGTCGACACCGGGGCGAAAGTCATCGAGCGACTGGCGCAACAGAGCGAGCAGATCGAAGTGGTGCTGACGGTGATTCACGGGATCGCCGAGCAGACCAACTTGCTGGCGCTGAACGCCGCCATCGAAGCGGCGCGTGCAGGCGAAACCGGCCGCGGCTTTGCCGTGGTGGCGGACGAGGTGCGGGCGCTGGCGAGCAAAACCCAGAGTTCGACCGGTGACATCCAGGCGCACATCGTGGCGTTGCAGCAAGGTGCGCGTGAAGCCGTGGCGGCGATTGGTCTGGCCGGGCGGCAGGCTAACGAAGGTTTGCTGGTACTGCGCGATAGTGCGCGGTTGCAGCAGTCGGTGCAGGTGTCGGTCGAGCAAGTGCACGCGGCGATCGGTCTGGCGACTCAAGCCGCAGAGCATCAGGCGCAAGGTGCGCAGGCGGTGCGCGGGCGGGTTGAAACCATTCACGTGCAGGCTGAGAAAGCGGCTCAGGCGGTGGTGGAAACCACGGCCAGCGGCAAAGTGCTGGATGGCTTGGCTGCACAGTTGAAGGCGAGTCTGGGGCAGTTCCGGGCTTAGGATTGGAATTGACCGGGCTGGCCTCTTCGTCGGAACGCCGCCCGGAGCAAGTCCGCTCCCACAGTGATTGTGAGAGCACAAGTTTTGTGAGCACTTCAATCAACTATTGATTGTGAGTGAACACCAAATCTTGTGAATACCTCGAGCTTGCTCGCGATGACTATCTCAACGGCTCAAATACATCCGCGTAGTAAGCAGATACACCGGCAGCCCCGACACCACAATCAACAACGCCGCATAAGGCGCCGCCGCCGCAAACTCCACGTTCGCGGTATGCGCCCAGACTTCCGTCGCCAATGTGTTAAGCCCGGTCGGGCTCAGCAGCAGCGTCGCCGTCAACTCCTTCATCGCATCCAGAAACACCAGCGCGAACGCCGCTCCCAGCGCGGGGAAGATAATCGGCAATGTCACCCGGCAAAACGCACTGAACGACGACGCCCCAAGCGTGCGTGCCGCCTCTTCCAGCTGCGGTGCAGCCTTGTTCAGCGCGGTCCGGATCGGTGCTTGAGCCAGCGGCAGAAACAGCAGCGCATAAGCGATCAGCAGCAACGCCGATGTCTGGTACAGCACAGGCACGTAATGCAGGGCGAAGTACACCAGCGTCAGCGCTATCACCAAGCCCGGCAGTGCATGCAGCAGATACGGCAGGCGCTCGGCCCAGATTGCCAATTGGCCTTTGTAGCGCACCACCAACAATCCCACCGGCACGGCCAGTACCAGACACAACTCCGCGCCACCGAGTGAAAGCGCCAGAGACGACAACAGCGCCTCGCTGATCGCCGCCACCGGGAAGGCTGCCGACGAACCCACTGCCAGCCAGTACGCCAGCATGGCCAGCGGAATCCCGCTGCCGATGATCGCCAGTGCCAGGCAATACAGTTGCCCTGCGGCGGCCCACGGTCCGAGGCGAACCTGTTCCGCACGCCGCGCCGCGCCCTGGCCGGTGCGCACGTGTCGGCCCTTGCCGCGAACCCGCAGCTCCAGCCACAGCAACATCAGGCACAACGCCAGCAATACCGCTGAAAGCATCGCCGCGTTGGCGTTGCTGAATTCCAGTTCGAATTGCTGATAGATCGCCGTGGTAAACGTCTGCAAACCGATGATCGACAGCGCGCCGAATTCCACCAGCATGTGCAACGCAATCAGCAGTGATCCGGCCAGCAGCGATGGCCACAGCAGCGGCAGGGTAATCCTGAAGAACACGCCCCAGCGATTCTGCCCCAGGGTGCGGGCGGACTCTTCCAGAGACGGGTCAAGGTTGCGCAACGTCGCCGCGACCGGCAGAAAGATCAGCGGATACTTGGACAGCGTCATCACCAGGATCGCCCCGCCCAGCCCCTCGAAGTGCGCACTCAGCGAAACCCAGGTGAAACTGCTGACAAACGCCGGCACCGCGAAGGGCAGACACAGGATCACGCCCCACAAGCGACGCCCGGGCAGATTGCTGCGTTCGAGCAGCCAGGCCAGCGACAAGCCGATCACGCCACACGTGACCGTCACGCCGACCATCAGCGCCAAGGTGTTGCGCAGCAGCCCGAATACATAAGGCCGCCACAGCAGATGCAACGCCTCGGCCCAACCCGCCTGCCAGGTCTTGAGCCCGACATAGGCCAGCGGCAACAGGCTGAGCAATACCAGCAACAAAACCGGTAGCAACAACCAGATCGACGGCCGTTTGCGCCGTGGCACATAACCCCCGGCGGATGCGGGGGCGGATAACGTCGTGCCCATCAGTTCAAGCCAACGTCACGTTCCAGGTCCAAGGCTTCTTCAGCGTTGCCGAGGTCGGCGGGTGTCACTTTTGGCGCTTCCAGCTCGCTGAAGGGCTTGAGGCCGCGATCCGATTGCATGCCTTTGTGCAGCGGGTATTCAGCGGTGGTCTGAGTGATTACGCGTTGACCCTCTTCACTGGCCATGTAGGCAAGAAATTGCTGGGCTTCTTTGGGATGTTTGCTGGATTTCAGCACGGCGGCGCTGGACACCGTGATCAGCCCGCCAACGTCGCCGCCGGTGAAGTAGTGCAGTTTCGAATCGAGCTGGCCTTTTTCGCGTTGCAGGGCGAACCAGTAATAGTTGTTCACCAGCACCGTCGCGACTTCACCGTTTTCCACGGCCTTCAGCGCCACCATGTTGTTGCTGTAGGTTTTGCCGAACGCGCGCAGCCCGGTCAGCCATTCCTCGGCGGCGTCCATGCCGTGGACTTTGATGATTGCTACGGCTTGTTCCTGGAACGCGCCGCTGGTTGGCACGAAGCCGACCTTGCCTTGCCATTTAGGGTCGGAAAACTCCATCACCGATTTGGGCAAGTCTTTTTCGTCGATCAGTTTCGGGTTGTAGGCGACCACGCGAACGCGTGCGGTAATGCCGATCCAAGTGCCATTGCCGGCGACGTAGTCTTTGGGCAGCACGGCGAGGGTGGCTGCATCGGTCTGGGCCAGGATGCCTTGTTCGCCGAGTTTATTCAGTGGCGGGGATTCTTCGGTGTAGATCACATCGGCGGGGGAGCGATCACCCTCTTCGACGACTTGGCTGGCCAGCTGGTTGCTGCTGCCTTTGCGCACATTGACGTGAATACCGGTCTTGGCCTCGAACGCTTTGGCAATCGCGTCGCCGACTTCCTTGTGTTGACCGTTATAGAGTGTCAGGGGAACGGGATCGGCCGCCTGGGTGAGGGGAGTGGCGAGTGCCAGGCCGAGCAGGCTGATAGCCAGACCGCGGCGCAGGGTATTTCGAAACATCATTCGCAGGGTTCCTCACTGTCGCATTGCAAAAACTTGTAACAATGATAAACGATATTGTTTCTCAAGTGCGCCTTGCGGGTCGGGCAAGGCTTTGCTAGAGCGGTTAGCGCAGATTTTTGGTTGGCTTCTGTGGCTAGGGGGCATGTGTGGTGAGAGCGCTTCTGAGGCGAGAGGGCATGTGTGGTGAGAGGGCTTCTGTGGCGAGGGGGCTTGCCCCCGTTGGGTCGCGAAGCGGCCCCAGTCTTCATTCAGCCACCCCTCATTCTCAGGATTAACGACTGCTGCGCAGCCGAACGGGGGCAAGCCCCCTCGCCACAGGGAAGGTGGCAGTTTGAGATTTTTGAACGGCAGAAACGCAAAAACCCGCTTTCGCGGGTTTTTGTGAGATTCAAGATCGTGACCTTGAATTTGAATTGGTGCCCAGAAGAAGACTCGAACTTCCACGACCTTGCGGTCACCAGCACCTGAAGCTGGCGTGTCTACCAATTTCACCATCTGGGCAGTATCGGCAGCGCGAGTGCGTCGTCGATGGCGCGCACTATACGGAGCGTCTTTTTAACTGTAAACCCCCGGTATTAAAAAAACCTGAAAAATATTACCGGTGGTATTTAAATCAGCTTTGCAGTGTCGATAAAGGGCTTTAGATGGGCTGTCAGAGCCTGAAATTTCCCGTTTCATTAAGCCTATGCCAAACTAACCCGCATATAGACAAGGTGAAAACTCTCTAATGGCCGATTGGCAGTCCCTCGATCCCGAGGCCGCTCGTGAAGCGGAAAAATATGAAAACCCTATTCCTAGCCGCGAACTGATCCTTCAGCACCTTGCTGATCGGGGTTCGCCTGCTAACCGCGAGCAACTGGTCGAAGAGTTTGGTCTGACCACAGAAGACCAGATCGAAGCCCTGCGCCGCCGCCTGCGCGCCATGGAGCGCGACGCTCAACTCATCTATACCCGTCGTGGCACCTATGCGCCGGTGGACAAGCTCGACCTGATCCTCGGTCGCATCAGCGGGCACCGTGACGGCTTCGGCTTCCTGGTTCCGGATGACGGCAGTGACGATCTGTTCATGAGCCCGGCGCAAATGCGTCTGGTGTTCGACGGCGACCGAGCCCTGGCCCGCGTTTCCGGTCTTGATCGTCGCGGTCGCCGCGAAGGCATGATCGTCGAAGTGGTGTCCCGTGCCCACGAGACCATCGTCGGCCGCTACTTCGAAGAGGGCGGCATCGGCTTCGTCGTTGCCGACAATCCGAAGATCCAGCAGGAAGTGCTGGTCACGCCGGGCCGTAACGCCAATGCGCAGGTTGGTCAGTTCGTCGAAGTGAAGATCACTCACTGGCCGACGCCACGCTTCCAGCCGCAAGGCGACGTGGTCGAAGTCGTGGGCAACTACATGGCGCCGGGCATGGAAATCGACGTCGCCCTGCGCACCTACGATATTCCACACGTCTGGCCTGAGGCCGTGCTGAAAGAAGCCGCCAAGCTCAAGCCGGAAGTTGAAGAGAAAGACAAAGAGAAGCGCATCGACCTGCGTCATCTGCCGTTCGTGACCATCGACGGTGAAGATGCGCGCGACTTCGATGACGCGGTGTACTGCGAAGCCAAGCCGGGCAAGCTGCGCCTGTTCTCCGGCGGCTGGAAGTTGTACGTGGCGATTGCCGACGTTTCCAGCTACGTGAAGATCGGCTCGGCCCTGGACAACGAGTCCCAGGTTCGCGGCAACTCGGTCTATTTCCCCGAGCGCGTGGTGCCGATGCTGCCTGAGCAGCTGTCCAACGGCCTGTGCTCGCTGAACCCGCACGTTGATCGTCTGGCCATGGTTTGCGAGATGACCATCTCCAAATCCGGCGAAATGACCGACTACTGCTTCTACGAAGCGGTGATCCATTCCCACGCTCGCCTGACGTACAACAAAGTCAGCGCGATGCTGGAAACGCCGAAACTCACCGAAGCGCGTCAGCTTCGTGGCGAGTACACCGACGTTCTGCCGCATCTCAAGCAGCTTTATGCGCTGTACAAAGTGCTGCTGGCTGCCCGTCACGTCCGTGGCGCGATTGATTTCGAGACGCAGGAAACCCGCATTATCTTCGGCACCGAGCGCAAGATTGCCGAGATCCGTCCGACCGTGCGAAACGATGCGCACAAGCTGATCGAGGAATGCATGCTGGCGGCCAACGTGGCCACCGCCGAGTTCCTGAAGAAGCACGAAATCCCTGCGCTGTATCGCGTCCACGACGGTCCGCCACCGGAGCGTCTGGAAAAATTGCGCGCGTTCCTTGGCGAGCTCGGCCTGTCCCTGCACAAAGGCAAGGACGGCCCGTCGCCGAAGGATTACCAGGCATTGCTGGCGAGCATCAAGGACCGTCCGGATTTCCACCTGATCCAGACCGTCATGCTGCGTTCGTTGAGCCAAGCGGTGTACAGCGCCGATAACCAGGGCCACTTCGGCCTGAATTACGAAGCCTATACCCACTTCACCTCGCCGATCCGCCGCTACCCGGACTTGCTCACGCACCGGGCGATCCGCAGCGTCATCCACTCCAAGCAAGACACGCCGCACGTTCGCCGTGCCGGCGCAATGACCATTCCGAAAGCGCGCATCTATCCGTACGACGAGGCGGCCCTGGAGCAACTCGGCGAGCAGTGCTCGATGAGCGAGCGCCGCGCCGACGAAGCGACCCGCGATGTCGTGAACTGGCTCAAGTGCGAGTTCATGAAAGACCGTGTGGGCGAGTCGTTCCCGGGGGTGATTACCGCCGTGACCGGTTTTGGTCTGTTCGTCGAACTGACGGATATCTACGTCGAAGGCCTGGTGCACGTCACCGCGCTGCCGGGCGATTACTACCACTTCGATCCTGTGCATCACCGCCTGGCCGGTGAGCGTACCGGTCGCAGCTTCCGTCTTGGCGATACCGTTGAAGTGCGCGTGATGCGCGTTGACCTCGACGAACGCAAGATCGACTTCGAGATGGCGGAAAAAACCATCAGCGCGCCGATTGGCCGCAAGAAGCGCGGAACGCAAGAGACGGCTCCTGCGGCTGCCAAGACTGCTGCGGAGCCGGCCCCGGCGAAAACCGGTCGCCGTCCTGCGAAGGAAAAGGCTGTTGAAGCCTATCGTCCAAGCGATGCGGCGGCAAAAAACGCCGAGTTGCGCAAAAGTCGTGAAATGAAACAGGCGTTGCTGTCTGAAGCGAAAAGCGGCGGTAAAGCGGCGTCTGGGGGAAAGACCGGACGGTCGGCGCCTGACAAGGCCCCCGGCGGCAAGCCAGCAAAACCGAGCAAACACCGTAAAGGCCCGCCAAAAGCGGGTTCCGCTCCAGCTGCCAAAAGCGGCGGAGTGCGTAAACCTAAGGCCAAGTCATGAGTCAGTTGGAAAAAATCTACGGCGTGCACGCGGTAGAAGCATTGCTGCGTCACCACCCCAAGCGCGTCAAGCAGATCTGGCTGGCTGAAGGCCGCAGCGAGCCGCGTGTACAGGCGCTGATCGCACTGGCGAGTGAAAATCGCGTGCCCGTCGGCAATGCCGAGCGTCGCGAGCTGGATGCCTGGGTTGATGGCGTTCACCAGGGTGTGGTGGCGGACGTGAGTCCAAGCCAGGTCTGGGGCGAGGCGATGCTCGACGAGCTGCTTGATCGTTCCGAAGGCGCGCCACTGTTGTTGGTGCTCGACGGCGTGACCGACCCGCACAACCTCGGCGCTTGCCTGCGTTCGGCCGATGCGGCGGGTGCGTTGGCGGTCATCGTGCCGAAGGACAAATCAGCCACGCTGACGCCGACGGTACGTAAAGTGGCCTGCGGCGCGGCGGAAGTGATTCCGTTGGTCGCGGTGACCAACCTGGCGCGCACCCTCGAAAAGCTCAAGCAGCGCGGTTTGTGGGTGGTCGGCACGGCAGGGGAGGCGGAGCAAAGTCTGTATCAGCAAGACATGACCGGCCCGACCATCCTGATCATGGGCGCGGAAGGCAGCGGCATGCGTCGTTTGACGCGTGATCTGTGCGACTACCTGGTGCACTTGCCGATGACGGGCAGCGTCAGCAGTCTCAACGTTTCCGTGGCAACGGGCGTTTGTCTGTTCGAAGCCCAGCGTCAGCGCAGTGTCAAAGCGGCAGCGGGCGGCAAAAAGTCTTAAGCAGAACACGATCCAGGTGTGGGAGCGGGCTCGCTCGCGAAGAGGGGGTGTCAGTCGACAGAAATGTTTCCTGACACACCGCTTTCGCGAGCAAGCCCGCTCCCACAGTGGTTTGTGGTGGGGCAAAAAAATGTGATCGAACGAACTGTTCAAATAATCGCCAATTGCCTTGCGCCGCTCCTGTCCCTTCTCTACAATTGCGCCCCTTGCTGTGACGGCAGGCACGCATGTGTCTATCGCAAGCAAGTCCATAAGTGTCATTCACTCCTTGTCTGACCGCTTTTGAGCGGCAGGCTACAACCCGTAAGGAGCATTCATGCGTCATTACGAAATCATCTTTTTGGTCCACCCGGATCAAAGCGAGCAAGTCGGCGGCATGGTAGAGCGTTACACCAAGCTGATCGAAGAAGACGGCGGCAAAATCCACCGTCTGGAAGATTGGGGCCGTCGTCAACTGGCCTACGCAATCAACAATGTTCACAAGGCTCACTACGTGATGCTGAACGTTGAATGCACTGGCAAGGCCCTGGCCGAGCTGGAAGACAACTGGGTGTGACGGTTAGCAAAAGCCTGGCGTATACGGTGGTGATGGGATGCAGCGCACCG
>NZ_JBNNWE010000140.1:0-11282 GCF_050280905.1 Pseudomonas sp. NPDC086278 | reverse complement strand
TTGGCGCGGCAAAGCCAGTTGCAGCAGGTTGGATTCATTGGCCTGCGCGCGAGACAACTCGCCGCGCATCGCTCCTTCGCAGAGCACCAGAATGCTGTCGCCTGTCGATCATGGTTCAGTATCACTGCCGCGTAGAACACCTGTTCAACGTTGGCCCGGGCGCGTTCAATCCGCCGCCTAAAGTCGATTCGGCCATCGTGCGCCTGGTGCCGCACACCGTGCTGCCGCACCCGGCCAAGGATCACAAGCTGCTGGAACGCGTCGTGCGTGAAGCGTTCAACCAGCGTCGCAAGACCCTGCGCAACACGCTCAAGTTGCTGCTGAGCAACGATGAAATCACCGCTGCCGGTGTCGACGGAAGTCTTCGTCCGGAGCAACTCGACCTTGCTGCCTTCGTGCGCCTGGCCGACAAGCTCAGCGAACAAGTGCTGAACAAGCCCGCCGACATCTGACAGGCCCGAGGCGTTATCGGGTAGGACACCAGCCGTCATGTCTGGTTTACTACCCGGTACTTGGCCTAGACTGACCACCATCAGTACAGCCCCGCGTCCCGCTTCGTTTTTAAGGCCTCTTGCATGTCCGATCCTCGTTATCAGGTCGACGTCAGCGTCGTCACCCGCTATCTGGCAGAACAATCGCAACCCGAGCATGAACGTTTTGCCTTTGCCTACACCATTACCGTAGAGAACAACGGCGAGTTACCGGCCAAATTGTTGTCGCGGCACTGGGTGATCACCGACGGTGACGGGCACGTCGAAGAGGTCCGGGGGGCGGGCGTTGTTGGCCAGCAACCGCTGATCGACCCGGGCAAGAGCCACACCTACAGCAGCGGCACCGTCATGACCTCCAAGGTCGGTACGATGCAGGGCACCTACGAAATGGTGGCCGGCGACGGCAAACACTTCGACGCAATCATCGCGCCATTCCGCCTGGCGGTACCCGGAGCCCTTCACTGATGGCGACCTATGCCGTCGGCGACTTGCAAGGCTGCCTTGAACCGCTGCAGTGCCTGCTCAAGCAAGTGGCCTTCGACCCTGCAAAGGATCGTCTGTGGCTAGTGGGCGATCTGGTCAACCGTGGCCCGCAATCGCTGGAAACCTTGCGCTTCCTCTATAACCTGCGCGACTCGCTGGTGTGCGTACTTGGCAACCACGACCTGCATTTGCTGGCCGCCGGGCACAAAATAGAACGCCTGAAAAAAGGCGATACGCTACGTGAAATTCTCGAAGCCCCTGATGCGGCGCAGCTGCTGGCGTGGCTACGCCAACAAAAGCTCATGCACTACGACGAGCAGCGCAACATCGCACTGGTGCACGCCGGCATTCCTCCGCAGTGGTCGCTACGCAAAGCCCTGAAGTGCGCCGCCGAGGTCGAAGCGGCCCTGCGTGACGACAACCTCTTCGCACCTTATCTGGATGGCATGTACGGCAACGAGCCGAGCAAATGGAACAGTGACCTCAGCGGCGTGGAACGCTTGCGTGTGATCACCAACTATTTCACCCGGATGCGCTTCTGCACCAGCGAAGGCAAACTCGACCTCAAGGGCAAGGAAGGCGCCGACACCGCACCGCCCGGTTACGCGCCATGGTTCAAGCACAAGGAGCGCAAGACCAAAGACCTGAAGATCATCTTCGGCCACTGGGCAGCGCTTGAGGGCAAGTGTGACGAGCCGGGCGTTTTTGCCCTCGACACCGGATGCGTCTGGGGTGGCGCGATGACCCTGATGAATGTCGACACGGGCGAGCGCCTGCTGTGCAAATGCGATGAACATGGCCACACCCTGCCACCAGTCGTCCTTCCTATTCCCGAACACACGTCAGCCAGCGCCCAGCGCTAGACTGCGCTTTCAGCCGAGCCACAGGAGCCCGCCATGAGCGAATTCAAACGTATCCCCCCAGAACAGGCCCAGGCCCTGCGCGAACAAGGCGCAGTGGTGGTCGATGTCCGCGATCCGCAAACATATGCCGCGCTGCACATCGCCGGCTCGAAGCATCTGGACAACGTGTCCATCTCGGATTTCATCCGTGCCGCCGACCTCGATGCACCGACGGTCGTGGTCTGCTATCACGGAAATTCCAGCCAGAACGCAGCCGCCTACCTGATCAGCCAAGGCTTCTCCGACGTCTACAGCATGGACGGCGGTTTTGAGCTGTGGCGTACGACTTATCCTTCGGAAACTGCGCAAGGCACTACCGAATAATTTTTTTGTAACGCGCAAGCCCCGGCCCCCGCGGGCTCGCGCGGTGGCAGACAAACGGTCAGCCACAACTAATTACGTATCTCGCCTTTACCTCCTGAATTCCCAACTATCCTAAAGCGCAGGCCATCCAAAACAGGGGAGAGCCGGTACACCGGCGCGCGGGTCATCGGGAGTAGCTTTCGGGGCGGTACGTCTTGAAAGGGTTCTGGGGGGTAAACAGCAACTGCATATCCGGTTGCTGCCAGCATCGACTGAGTGATCCGGCGTCGGCTCCACGTATCGAGCGAGGTGACGTCATGAGTATCTTTAGCCACTTCCAACAACGCTTCGAGTCCACACGCCAGGAAGAACTCTCGCTGCAAGAGTACCTGGAGCTGTGCAAGAAGGACCGCAGCGCCTACGTTTCCGCTGCCGAGCGTCTATTGCTGGCCATCGGTGAACCGGAGCTGCTCGACACCTCGACCAACTCGAGACTGTCGCGAATCTTCTCCAACAAGGTGATCCGTCGTTATCCGGCCTTTGAAGACTTCCACGGGATGGAAGAATGCATCGACCAGATCGTGTCGTATTTCCGCCACGCCGCTCAGGGCCTGGAAGAGAAGAAACAGATCCTCTACCTGCTCGGCCCCGTCGGCGGTGGTAAATCGTCCCTGGCCGAAAAGCTGAAACAGCTGATCGAGAAAGTGCCCTTCTACGCGATCAAGGGCTCGCCGGTCTTCGAATCCCCCCTGGGTCTGTTCAACGCCACCGAAGATGGCGCGATCCTCGAGGAGGACTTCGGCATTCCCCGGCGCTACCTCAACACCATCATGTCGCCATGGGCCACCAAGCGCCTGGCCGAATTCGGCGGCGACATCAGCCAGTTCCGCGTGGTGAAACTCTATCCGTCGATCCTCAACCAGATCGCCGTGGCCAAAACCGAACCGGGTGACGAGAACAACCAGGACATCTCGGCGCTGGTGGGCAAGGTCGATATCCGCAAACTCGAAGAGTACCCACAGAACGACGCCGACGCTTACAGCTACTCGGGCGCACTGTGCCGGGCCAACCAGGGGTTGATGGAATTCGTCGAAATGTTCAAGGCGCCGATCAAGGTGCTGCACCCATTGCTGACGGCGACCCAGGAAGGCAACTACAACAGTACCGAAGGCCTGGGGGCGATTCCGTTTACCGGGATCCTGCTCGCTCACTCCAACGAATCGGAGTGGCACACCTTCCGTAACAACAAGAACAACGAAGCGTTCATCGACCGGATCTACATCGTCAAGGTGCCGTACTGCCTGCGTGTCAGCGACGAAGTGAAGATCTACGACAAATTGCTGTTCAACAGCTCGCTGGCCAAGGCTCATTGCGCGCCCGACACCCTGAAAATGCTCGCTCAGTTCACCGTGCTCTCGCGCCTTAAAGAGCCTGAGAACTCCAACATCTATTCGAAAATGCGCGTGTATGACGGCGAGAACCTCAAGGACACCGATCCGAAGGCCAAGTCGATTCAGGAATACCGCGACAGCGCCGGCGTCGATGAAGGCATGAACGGTCTGTCGACCCGGTTCGCGTTCAAGATCCTGTCCAAAGTCTTCAACTTCGACCCGCACGAAATCGCCGCCAACCCGGTGCACCTGCTGTACGTGCTGGAACAACAGATCGAGCAGGAACAGTTCCAGGCCGAGACCCGCGAACGTTATCTGCGCTTCCTCAAGGAATACCTGGCGCCGCGTTATATCGAATTCATCGGCAAGGAGATCCAGACCGCCTACCTCGAGTCTTACAGCGAGTACGGCCAGAACATCTTCGACCGCTACGTGCTGTACGCCGACTTCTGGATCCAGGACCAGGAATACCGCGACCCGGAAACCGGCGAGATCCTCAATCGCGTCGCCCTGAACGAAGAGCTGGAAAAAATCGAGAAACCGGCCGGCATCAGCAATCCGAAGGATTTCCGCAACGAAATCGTCAACTTCGTGCTACGTGCCCGGGCCAATAACAACGGCAAGAACCCAACCTGGCTCAGCTACGAAAAACTGCGGGTGGTCATCGAGAAGAAAATGTTCTCCAACACCGAGGACCTGCTGCCAGTCATCAGTTTCAACGCCAAGGCGAGCAAAGAGGACCAGCAGAAGCACAACGACTTCGTCACTCGAATGGTCGAACGCGGCTACACCGACAAACAGGTACGACTGCTCTCCGAGTGGTACCTGCGGGTCAGAAAATCCCAGTAAGGGAGCGGCAGGCGGCAAACGACGACTCACCACCTCTTGCGCGTGACAGGCAAAGAGGTGGCCATATGTCGCGCGCCGCTTGTTTCTGAAGCTTCTGTCTTGCAGCTTGAAGCTTATGACTCGAAGCTCCCCGGAGGGCCTATGAGCTATGTGATCGACCGACGCCTCAATGGCAAGAACAAGAGCACGGTAAACCGCCAGCGGTTTCTGCGGCGCTACCGTGATCACATCAAAAAGGCTGTCGAAGAGGCGGTCAGCCGCCGCTCCATTACCGATATGGAGCACGGCGAGCAAATCAGCATCCCCGGCCGCGACATCGACGAGCCGGTGCTTCATCACGGTCGCGGTGGCAAGCAAACCGTCGTGCACCCCGGCAACAAGGAGTTCACCAGCGGCGAGCACATTGCCCGTCCACCCGGAGGCGGTGGCGGCAGAGGCCCCGGCAAGGCCGGCAATTCGGGCGAAGGGATGGACGAGTTCGTCTTCCAGATCACCCAGGAAGAATTCCTCGAGTTCATGTTCGAAGACCTCGAACTGCCAAACCTGGTCAAGCGCAACCTGACCGGCACCGACACCTTTAAAACCGTACGCGCGGGCATCAGCAACGAAGGCAACCCGTCGCGGATCAATATCATCCGCACCCTGCGTTCCGCTCATGCACGGCGCATTGCCTTGTCTGGCAGCAGCCGGGCAAAACTGCGCGAAGCCAAAGAGGAACTGCTGCGACTCAAGCGCGACGAGCCGGATAACTTTGGCGATATTCAGGAAATCGAAGCGGAAATAGAGAAACTCAGCGCGCGCATCCATCGCGTGCCGTTTCTCGACACCTTCGACCTCAAGTACAACTTGCTGATCAAACAGCCGAACCCCAGCTCAAAGGCCGTGATGTTCTGCCTGATGGACGTGTCCGGCTCCATGACCCAGGCGACCAAGGACATCGCCAAGCGCTTCTTCATCCTGCTGTACCTGTTTCTCAAGCGTAACTACGACAAGATCGACGTCGTGTTCATCCGCCACCACACCAGCGCCCGCGAAGTGGATGAGGAGGAGTTTTTCTACTCTCGGGAAACTGGCGGCACCATCGTTTCCAGCGCCCTGAAACTGATGCAGGAGATCATGTCCGAGCGTTATCCGAGCAACGAATGGAACATCTATGCCGCCCAGGCTTCCGACGGCGACAACTGGAACGACGACTCGCCGATCTGCCGCGACATCCTGATCAACCAGATCATGCCGTTCGTGCAGTACTACACTTATGTCGAAATTACCCCGCGCGAACACCAGGCCTTGTGGTTCGAGTACGAACGCATTGCCGAAGCTTTCTCTGACACCTTTGCCCAGCAGCAACTGGTCTCGGCCGGGGATATCTACCCGGTCTTCCGTGAACTCTTCCAGCGCAGGTTAGTGACATGACCGCCAAAGAGCAGAAACGCCAACCCATTTCCACCGGTTCCGAATGGACGTTCGAGCTTATCCAGGCGTACGACAAGGAAATCAGTCGTCTGGCGGCTCGTTACGCCCTCGATACTTATCCCAACCAGATTGAGGTGATTACCGCCGAGCAGATGATGGACGCCTACGCGTCTGTCGGCATGCCGCTCGGTTATCACCATTGGTCCTATGGCAAACACTTCCTCAGCACTGAAAAGTCTTACAGCAGAGGGCAGATGGGGCTGGCCTACGAGATCGTGATCAACTCGGACCCGTGCATCGCCTATCTGATGGAAGAAAACACCATCTGCATGCAAGCGCTGGTGGTGGCTCACGCCTGCTATGGCCATAACAGCTTCTTCAAGGGCAATTACCTGTTCCGCACCTGGACCGATGCCAGTTCGATCATTGATTACCTGGTGTTCGCCAAGCAGTACATCATGCAATGCGAAGAGCGCCACGGTATCGACGCGGTGGAGGACTTGCTCGACTCCTGCCACGCACTGATGAACTACGGGGTCGACCGTTATAAACGGCCGTATCCGATCTCGGCGGAAGAGGAACGCCGTCGGCAGAAGGATCGGGAAGAGCATTTGCAGAAACAGATCAACGATCTGTGGCGGACCATCCCGAAGGGTGCGGACAAGTACAGCGACAAGGACAACGCGCGCTTCCCCGCCGAACCTCAGGAAAACATCCTCTACTTCATTGAAAAACACGCGCCGCTACTGGAGCCGTGGCAGCGGGAAATCGTGCGCATCGTGCGCAAGATCGCCCAGTATTTCTACCCGCAACGCCAGACCCAGGTAATGAACGAAGGTTGGGCGACGTTCTGGCACTACACACTGATGAACGACCTGTATGACGAAGGGTTGGTCACCGATGGATTCATGATGGAGTTCCTGACCTCGCACACCAGCGTGGTCATGCAACCGGGCTTCGACAGCCCTTACTACAACGGCATCAACCCTTATGCCTTGGGCTTTGCGATGTACCGGGACATCCGGCGCATGTGTGAACAGCCGACGGAAGAGGACTATCGCTGGTTCCCGGAAATCGCCGGCACTGACTGGCTGTCGAGCATCAAGTTCGCGATGAGCAGCTTCAAGGATGAGAGTTTCATCCTGCAATACCTTTCACCCAAGGTGATTCGCGACCTGAAACTGTTCAGCATTCTCGATGACGATCAGAAAGACGATTTGCTGGTGCCCGCGATTCACGACGAACCGGGTTACCGGATCATCCGCGAAACCCTGGCCGCGCAATACAACCTGGGCAACCGCGAACCCAACGTACAGATTTACAGCATCGACCGACGCGGTGACCGCTCGCTGACGCTGCGCCACCAACAGCACGATCGCAAGCCGCTGGGCGAGTCCACCGAGGAAGTGCTCAAACACCTGCATCGGCTCTGGGGCTTTGATATCCACCTGGAAACCCTGCAAGGGGATCAGGTGATGAAAACCCATCACGTCCCGCCCAGAGGTGAACACAGCGAGGGCGATTACGGCCGACTGGACCTGGCCGTCATTCATCTTTGATTCGGTTTACGCCTCCGCAGGTTCGACGCAACGGTTATTCTGTCGAGCTAACGGAGGTTTTTTATGCAGATTTATAAAGTTGGCGGCGCGGTACGCGATCGCCTGCTCGGCAAGCCTGTCACCGATGTCGACTGGGTAGTGGTCGGCGCCACCACCGACGAAATGCTCGCCAAGGGCTTTCGCCCGGTCGGTGCAGACTTTCCGGTGTTCCTACATCCCAAAAGCGGTGAGGAATATGCCCTCGCCCGGACCGAACGCAAAAGCGGACGCGGTTATGGCGGTTTCACCTTTCATGCCAGCCCTGAAGTCACCCTCGAAGAAGACCTGGTCCGCCGCGATCTGACGATCAATGCCATGGCGGAAGACGATCAGCAGAATCTGACCGATCCGTACCACGGCCAGCGTGATCTCGAGGCTCGCCTGTTGCGCCACGTTTCCCCCGCTTTCGCCGAAGATCCACTCCGGGTTCTGCGCGTTGCTCGCTTCGCCGCGCGTTATGCCGCACTGGGGTTTACCGTTGCGCCAGAGACCATGGCGTTGATGCGCCAGCTCAGCGAGTCCGGTGAATTGGAGGCCCTGACTGCCGAACGCAGCTGGAAAGAAATCTCCCGCGCGCTGATGGAAGATCAGCCGCAAGTGTTCGTTGAGGTATTGCGCGAGTGCGGCGCGCTCAAGGTTTTACTGCCTGAGGTCAACGCGCTGTTTGGCGTGCCGCAGCCGGAAGCTCATCATCCGGAAATCGACACCGGGCTGCACACGTTGAGCGTGCTCGAGCAATCGGCGCTGTACAAACAACCGCTGACGGTGCGTTGGGCTTGCCTGCTGCACGACCTCGGCAAAGGCCTGACGCCGCAAGCCGACTGGCCACGCCATATCGCCCATGAGCACACGGGCCTCAAGCTGATCAAAGCAGTCAACGAACGCTTCAAGGCGCCGAAGGATTGCCAGGAACTGGCGCTGCTGGTCGGCCAATATCACACCCATGGCCATCGCGCACTGGAATTGAAGCCCTCGACTTTGCTGGAACTGCTGCAGAGTTTTGACGTTTACCGTCGACCGCAGCGCTTTGAAGAATTTATCGCCGCGTGCGAGATGGATGCGCGTGGACGCAAAGGCCTGGAACAGCGAAGTTATCCACAGGCGGAGTATCTGCGCGGTGCGGCGACTGCGGCGCGCGGTGTGGCGGTTCAGCCGTTGCTGGAGAAGGGATTCAAAGGGCCGGAGTTGGGCGAGGCGATCAAGCGTGAGCGGCTAAAGGCGCTGAAGGTTTACAAAGAAGCGGCGTCTACCTGAATAGCTTTGTCGGATAGCCTTCGCGAGCAAGTCGAAGGCGTCATCCGTTTCACAACAAATCCGACGGAGTCAGCTGCTCCCCACGCCACTCAAACCCCACTGGTGCCAATACCTGATCAATCTGCGCCTCGCCCCACAACGTCGCGAAGCTTTTGCCTACGCCCGGATGCACCCGATCCGGCGCAATCAGCGATAACGGCCACAGCACAAAGGCATTTTTCAGAATTTCGGCACGCGGCAAGACCAACCCGTCGAAGTTGCCGACCAGATCACCAAACAGCAACACGTCGATATCCAGCGGCAACCCTTTGCGGTCGGGCGCATAACGGCCGTTATCCGCCTCGATGAATTTCAAGCGACGGTCCAGCTCCATCAGCGGCAGATCGGTGTACGCCGAGACCACGAAGTTGAAGAACGGACCGCTCTTGATCCCGACGGGCTGACTCTCGAATACCGCCGAGCAGCGAATATCCACCAGGAAACCCGCCAAGGCTTCCAGGCCCGCCTGCAAATGGGATTCGCGCTCGATATTGCTACCGAGCCCGAGGTACACCTGGGTCAGCGACATCCGCGCTCGATCTCCACGCCCACGCCACCGATGGCCGCAGGCACTGCGCCTGGCTTGGTCAGTTTGAGGCGCACCCAGGTAATCTTGAATTCGCTCATCAAGACTTCAACCAGACGCTCGGCAAAGGTCTCGACCAACTGGAACCGGGCTTGTTCGGCAAACGCCTGGATACGCGACGAAACGCTCGCGTAATCGAGCGCGAGCGTCAGGTCGTCACCCGCGGCGGCCGGGCGATTGTCCCAGGCGAAGCTCAGATCAAGTCGCAGACACTGTCGGATGTCTCGCTCCCAGTCGTAGGCACCAATCACGGTGTCGACTTCCAGGCCCTCGATAAACACTCTGTCCAAGCACTTCTCTCCGCTGCACGACAAGGGCGCAATGCGCCGTTAGAATCAGGGCGTCCTCGCCCGGAATAGTTAGCATGTTTTGGTTACTGGCGATCCTCGCCTACCTGCTCGGCTCTCTGTCCTTCGCCATTTTGCTCAGCCGCCTGACCGGTAACCCCGATCCGCGAATGAGTGGCTCGGGTAATGCCGGTG
Organism: Pseudomonas sp. NPDC086278; assembly: GCF_050280905.1. Taxonomy (NCBI): domain Bacteria; kingdom Pseudomonadati; phylum Pseudomonadota; class Gammaproteobacteria; order Pseudomonadales; family Pseudomonadaceae; genus Pseudomonas; species Pseudomonas sp. NPDC086278. The sequence continues at coordinate 1,491 of NZ_JBNNWE010000140.1, read as the reverse complement.
CCACCAATATGTTGCGCCTGGTCGGCAAAAAACTCGCCATCCTGACCTTGGTCGGCGACCTCTGCAAAGGCCTGCTGCCGGTGCTGATCGCAGGCCTCGCCGGGCTTTCGCTGCAGGAACAGGCCTGGATCGGCGTCTGCGCCGTTATCGGCCACCTGTTCCCGTTGTACTTCCGCTTTCGCGGCGGCAAGGGCGTCGCCACCGCTGCCGGCATGTTATTGGGACTTTATCCCCCAGCCGCACTGCTGGCCGTCTGCGCCTGGCTGCTGACGTTCTACCTGACCCGCACCAGCTCGCTCGCGGCCCTGATCGCCACACCGCTGACCCTGCCGCTACTGGCCTGGCAGGAACCGGCAGCGCTGCTGCCCATGAGCGCACTCACGGCGCTCATCGTCTGGCGTCATCGCGGCAATCTACGCGACCTGTTTGCCGGGCGCGAACGGCATTTTTAAATGCCGCGCGTGAACGCCGCTCATCACAGCCCTGACAATTGCTCCATCGGCCAGCGTGCCTGCACGCTGATCGCCAGACTTTCGTGCTGGCCCGCCTGCAAGCGCTGGCACCCGGCAAACGCGATCATCGCGCCATTGTCGGTGCAGAACTCCGGACGGGCATAAAACACGTCGCCCTTCATGTCGCCGAGCATTTTCTCCAGCGAGGTACGCAGTGCCTTGTTGGCGCTGACGCCGCCAGCAATCACCAGACGCTTCATACCCGCCTGTTTCAGGGCTCGCTTGCACTTGATGGTCAAAGTCTCCACCACGGCCTGCTGGAACGCCAGCGAGATGTCGCAACGGGCTTGCTCGCTGTCGTCCCCGGCGCTGACGCATTGCTGCCAGGTGTTCAGGGCAAATGTTTTCAATCCGCTGAAGCTGAACGCCAGCCCCGGACGGTCGCACATCGGCCGCGGAAAGGTGAAACGCCCTTCAACGCCCCGCTCCGCCAGTTTCGCGATTTCCGGGCCGCCCGGATAATTGAGGCCCATCATCTTCGCGGTCTTGTCGAAGGCCTCTCCGGCCGCATCGTCGAGGGTCTCGCCCAACAGCGTGTATTGGCCGATGCCATCGACCTGAACCAGTTGCGTATGACCGCCCGACACCAACAAAGCGACGAACGGAAATTCCGGCGGTTGCGACTCCAGCATCGGCGCCAGCAAGTGGCCTTCCATGTGGTGCACGCCGAGGGCCGGAATGCCCCACGCAAACGCCAGCGCCTGGGCGCAGGAAGCGCCGACCAGGAGCGCGCCGACCAAGCCAGGACCCGCGGTGTAGGCGATCGCATCAATCTCGGTCGGTACGCAGTCAGCCTCGGCCAACACCTGACGGATCAGGGGCAGCATGCGCTTGACGTGATCGCGCGAGGCGAGCTCAGGCACTACGCCACCATAGGCGCGGTGCAGCGTCTGCGTTTCGACTTCAGCCATTTCGAAGCCATCAAGCCTGAGCAACTGAAGGCGCTGGAAGACATCGTCAACGCCGAGATCCGCAAAAA
>NZ_JBNNWE010000139.1:0-11325 GCF_050280905.1 Pseudomonas sp. NPDC086278 | reverse complement strand
GTGTCCTTGGACTTGATCGGGTTCAGGGTTTTACCGTCGGGCTCAGCTTCCTTGACACTCGGCGGCTTCAGTTCCAACACCGCCCCCACCACAAACTCCAACGGATTCGAATAACTGGTGGTGTTCGTCTCGGCACGCCAGATCTGATAGCTGACGCTCAGTTTTTCCCCACGACGCGCTTCGAAGTATTGCTGCACAAATACGGCGTCAAGCGGGAAGTCCACCGCCTTGCCGGCGCTCAGTGAATTGAGTGTTTTTGAATCCTCAGCGAGCAATGCACCTTTTTCATCGCGCAGTTGCCAGGTCACGACATCCTTGGCTTTGGTCGGGTTGGCGACCGGGCTGGGGCAGGTGACCTTGCTGATGCCACCGGGCAGATCCTTGGGTTCCAGCACGCCCGCCTGTTCGCCGAGAACGATGGGTTTCACCAGTTCGAACTGTGCTTCGCCGACGTTCAACCGCGTGGCATGCAGCGATTCGCGTCTGATGATCGTGCCGTCTTCGTCACTGAGCAGCGTGTACCACAATTCCAGCGTGCCGCCTTCGAGGGTTTTGAGGTGTTTGCCCTCGACGGTGACGATGAAACCCTCGGGATCGTTGGCTTCCTCGGCGCTGGGAAAGAACCAGTCCAGTTCCGGGTCGTAAGTGGTGTTATCAGGCCGGGTGCCGAACCATTTGAGTTCGATCGCATTGTCGGCGGTGATCAGCGGGTCATACGGAATGCGGATGCGCGTGTTCGGCAAGTCGGGGTCGAGGGCGCCGCTTTGTTCGTCCTCGGCAATCGGCGGCGCCAGGCGTTTGGGTTCGCCGATGATGTTGATGAAGCGACCCTTGGAGCGCTGAATGAGAACGCCGTCGCGCTCCAGTTCGTAAGAAAACATGCCCTGGGTTTTTGCCAGTGCGCGGCCGGCCGCGTTGGACAGCAGCGCCTCGACCACCACGGGCGGTTTTTTCTCGATGGCTTGGCGAACCTTGACGTCGATGGCCTCGCCGTCAAGCGTGGTGCCCTTGAGACTCATGACGATGACATCGTTTTGCTGGAACTCGGCCGACGCCGCCCAGACCTGCAAGTGCAGCGGTTCATCGCCGAGGGTGTCGAGGTCGAGCACGTTACCGTCGGCTTGCCGAAGAATCGGAGCATCGAGTCGCGAATTACCGGTGTCGATGACGATGCGGGTTTCCTTGCACCAGTCCTCGGACTGGTTGAGGACCCGGTCACGAACCATGAAGGTCACGGCCAGGCCTTCGATACCGGAGTCGCCGGCCGCCAGAATCGTTTGTTCGTCGATGTGCACCTTGATCGGGTTGGCGACGGGGTTGTCGATCTGCGTTTGAGTGACCGGTGCGGAGAGCACCAGTTGGCCGCCCCAGCTCGCGGTGATCACATCGCCCACGGCGATGTTTTCGTAAGGCTTGCCGCTGCCGGGCTGGCCCAGGATGAGGAGGTCCACGCCGTTTTTGGCGCTGTCCTTGTCGACGCCATCCTGGACGATCTCCGCCGGCTCGAAGGCCATCGATAGATTGGAATGCCCATAATCCGGGTCCGTATCCTGGCCACCGGGTATGTCGAGTTTGGCGTCGAGCTCAAGCGGCGGAGTGAGGAGTTCGGGCGCCTGATTCAGCCGCGTCACCCGATAGGCCAGCGTCGATGGTCCGGTTTGCAGGCGAAACGGGGCAACGAACAGGGTGGCGCGCTCGGTCAGTTCGGCGGGGGCGGTGATGGTGGTTTGATCGACTACGTTGTTATTGATCAGCAACTCGACTTTGTCGCCCAGGCTCTTGTTCGACCAGACGGGGATTTGGACTTTCAGGCCCTTGTCAGGAAAGTTGAGCTGCGCGGCGGCAAGGTTGATCCCCCACTTGCCCGACGTTAGCGCGATGGCGCCGGGAATTTCCGGTTCGAGCAAGGCGAGCGGGCTGAGGTTTTTCAGCGGCTGGATGAGCATGGGGGACACTCCGGGCGGTGAACCGCGATGGAGTGATTTAAGGCTTGGGGCGAGAGGGTTGGCTACTGTCAGAAATAACAGGTTGGGGGTGGTTTAAGACGAGCGGTCATGTTGCTTGCTTAGATCGTTTTCGGCTTGGCCTGACCACCGGGCGGAAGCGAGAAAAGCAACGACGCAAGAGAGGATGTCTGGAGCTGTGTTTTAAATCGCGTTGTTTGTCGGCATTACTTTTGACTGTGGGGTGATGGCGCCGGCCTCTTCGCGAGCAAGCCCGCTCCCACAGGGGATCTTCGGCGTGACACAGAACCACTGTGGGAGCGGGCTTGCTCGCGAAAGGGCCCGAAAAAACACGATCAACCCCGCCGTCAAACCACCGGAAAATGAATCCGGAACGCCGCGCCGCCCATCGGCGAATCCCCCAGCGTCAGCTTCGCGCTGTAGCTTTCGATAATGTCTTTCACCACCGCGAGCCCAATCCCCTGCCCCGGATGCTGGCGGTCCAGACGTTCGCCACGCTCGAGGATCCGCGCGCGCTGATCCTGCGGCACGCCCGGCCCGTCGTCTTCGACGCACAACTCAATCCCGCTCAGGGTTTCGCGCACGCTGATGCGCACTTCGCCGAGGCACAGGCGATAGGCGTTTTCCAGCAGGTTGCCCATCATTTCCAGCAACGCGCCCTGCTCGATTGGTACGTAACACGGTTGTGGCAGGTCGAAAGCAACGCGCACGCGTTTGTCGCGGTAGACCTTGTCGAGTGTGTCGCACAGGCTTTGCAGCACTGGTTGCAAGCGCACCTGATGGCGCACCAGACCACTTTTGCGCAGGCTGGCGCGTTGCAATTGATAGCTGATTTGCTGGCTCATGCGTTCGATCTGGGTTTGCAGCACCCAGGCCTGTTCGCGGTCTTCGGGGCGTTGGGCCATGTCTTCGCTGACGCCTTGCAGCACGGTCAGCGGGGTTTTCAGGCTGTGAGCCAGGTCGTCGAGGGAATCGCGGTAGCGACTGCGCTGTTCCCGTTCACTTTGCAGCAAGCGGTTGAGGGAGCCGGTCAGGCGCAGCAGTTCGCGGGGGTGCTGTTCGCTGAGGCTTTCGCGGGTGCCGCTTTCGATTTCGTCGAGTTCCTGACTGAGTCGGCGCAAGGCCTGCAAGCCCCAGGTCAGGCCGATCCACAGCAATGACAGCAACACCAGCAACGCGGCGCCAAACCCGAGGTAGAGGTTTTCGCGCAGGCCTTCGAGGGTGGTTTCGTATTCGCGCACCGGTTGCAGGGCGACGACGCTGAACGCCGCGCTTTTGCCGCCGAGCAGTTTGACTTCGACATCGTAGATGAAGAATTCCTGACCGTTGGCTTCACGAATCTTTGCGAATTCGTTGCCGCGCCCATCGTAACGAGGCTTGTAGTTGATGTTTTCTTCCTGGGTAGCCTTCGAGCGCCAGAGCAGGTGGCCTTCACGGTCGTAGATGTAACCGAGCACACGGCCGTCGGCCAGGTTGAAGCGCTCATCGGGCAACTGCGCAGGCATCTGCAAGCGGTTGTTTTCCACCCGGGCGGCAGAGATCAGGGTGGTGACGTCCGACGCCAGGCGCTGCTCGATGGAATCCTGCAACGCGAGGCTGAACGCGCCTTGCATGGCGGGCAGCAACGCCAACATGAACAACACCGCCAGGATTGTGGCGGCGAGCATCAAACGGACACGAAGCGAACGAATCAAGTGCAACGCTCATTGAACAGGTAGCCGAGGCCGCGCACGGTGTCGATCGGTTTGAAACCGGCCGCGCCTTCGAGTTTGCGGCGCAAACGGCCGACCAGCACTTCAATGACGTTCGGGTCGCGCTCGTCGTCGTCGGGGTAGAGCTGCTCCATCAAGCGGTCCTTTGCCACCACTTGCTGGTGATGGCGCATCAGGTACTCAAGGATTCGGTATTCGTAGGCGGTCAGCGCCAGCGGTTGCTCATCGAGGGTCGCCTGTTTGCGATTGAGGTCGAGCAGCAGCGGCCCGGCGATGATGGTCGACTGGGTAAAACCGCTGGAGCGGCGCAGCAAGGCATTAAGACGCGCGTCGAGCTCTTCGAACTGAAACGGCTTGACCACGTAGTCGTCGGCGCCGGCGGCCAGGCCTTCAACCTTGTCCTGCCAGTTGCCGCGCGCGGTGAGGATCAGGATCGGGAAGCTCTTGCCGCGCGCGCGCAATTGACGGATCAGGTCGAGCCCGCCCATGCCCGGCAGCCCGAGGTCGATCACCGCCAGGTCATGATTGAACTGCTCGGTCTGGTACAGCGCCTCTTCGGCGTTGGCCACGGATTCGACCACGTGGCCACTGTCCGTCAGACGGGTTTGCAGGTGATGGCGCAACAGCGCTTCATCTTCGACGACCAGCAGTTTCATAACGCTCTCCCATGCAAAGCAACCTCTCCGGATTCACAACAACCCATCTCGATGGCCAGGCGTGTGCCCAGCCAGCGGTCAGGACAGATCATAGCGGCCCATGTCCCCCTCGCGGAGTTTAATGCCATTGTGCGAGACCGACACGTTGGCGTATCCGGCGGAGTAAGTAGCCGCATTGTGTGGCTGGCCCAGATGCGCGCTCCAGACACTTTCATTCCCCACGGCACTGACCACACTGAAGCGATTAAAGGTGAGGGTCTTCTTGACCTTGTCGTTGGTCTTCCCAAGACCCAGTCTGGCGACATCGTCGCTGGTGGCGAACGCCGCGGTGCTCGCGCTCAGAACAGTGAATGCCAGAATCAGGTTTTTAAAGCCAGTCATTAGGGAGTTTCCTCATGCGCAGGTGCTTTGGGGTACGGCGCTACATTACTCACCCGCCCCTGAACTGCCCCTGAACACAGGCTGAACCTAAGCTGAATCAGATCGACTAGGCTGTCTTGATGACTGACGTACAAGGAGATCAGACCATGCGCATGTTGCTCGCCCTCTGCCTGCTGATGTTGAGCGGGCTGGCCCAGGCCGCCATCAAGACCCAGGAAATCCCCTATCAAAGTACCGACGGGACAAAAATGATCGGCTATTACGCCTACGACGACGCGATCAAAGGCCCGCGTCCCGGCGTGATAGTGGTGCATGAATTCTGGGGGCTGAACGATTACGCCAAGCGCCGTGCCCGCGATCTGGCCGGCCTGGGCTACAGCGCGCTGGCCATCGACATGTATGGCGATGGCAAGAACACCGAACACCCGAAAGATGCGATGGCGTTCATGCAGGAGGCGCTGAAGGACAGCGCGGTGGCCAGTGCGCGCTTTAAGGCCGGGCTGGACCTGCTGAAGCAACAGCCGCAAACCGACCCGAATAAAATCGCGGCGATTGGTTACTGCTTCGGCGGTGGCGTGGTGCTGAATGCGGCGCGCCAGGGTTTGCCGCTGCTGGGCGTGGTGAGTTTCCACGGCGCGCTGGCGACCACTACACCGGCGACACCGGGCAGCGTGAAGGCAAAAATACTGGTGGAGCATGGGGCGATGGACAGCATGATCACCGCGGAAAATGTCACCGCGTTCAAGGCTGAAATGGACAAGGCCGGGGCTGACTATCAGTTCGTCAGCCTGGCGGGCGCCAAGCATGGGTTTACCAACCCGGATGCGGACCGGTTGAGCCATGGCGATCATGGCGGGCCTGACATCGGCTACAACAAGGCCGCGGATGAAAGCTCATGGGCGGACATGCAGGCGTTTTTCAAAAAGATATTTGGTTGATCAGGCAGACCGCATAACGGCCTTCGCGAGCAAGCCCGCTCCCACACTGGATTTGCGTAGCGACACAAATCCCTGTGGGAGCGAGCTTGCTCGCGATGGCCGCGCCCGCATTCGATCGCCGTTCTCCAACAGAAACCCGGTCAAATGTGGGAGCGGGCTTGCTCGCGAAGGCCGCACTGCCAATCTGAACCCTGCCTCTACCCAGCCCGAGAGCAACCCGGCAAAATGCCCGCCATGAACCCCACCCCCGCCCTGCCCGCCTGCTGCACCCCACTCGACGCCCATTGGCCGCTGCCCTTCGCGCTGCCCGATACGGTGTTGCTGAGCACTCACTTCAACACCTCGCAACTGGCCAGCGATGACTTCCTGCGCAGCGCCATCGAACCGCCCGCGAGCATCCAGCGTTCGGTCGCCAAACGTCAGGCCGAGTTTCTCGCCGGCCGGGTGTGTGCCCGGGCTGCGCTGCAGCAGCTGGAAGGCTTGAGTTATATCCCGGCCATCGGCGAAGACCGCGCGCCGGTGTGGCCCGCGCACATCACCGGGTCGATCACCCACAGCACGGGGCGCGCCGCCGCAATTGTGGCGAAGAAAGCCAATTGGCGCGGCTTGGGGATGGACCTGGAAAACCTGTTGAATCCTGAAAGGGCCGAGCGTCTGGCCGGGGAAATCCTCACCCCGCCCGAGTTGCAGCGCATGGCGGCGAGCCCTCGCGATCAGATTGCGTTGCTGGTGACGCTGACGTTCTCGGTAAAGGAAAGTCTGTTCAAGGCGCTGTATCCGATCGTGCAACAGCGCTTTTATTTTGAACACGCCGAGCTGCTGGAATGGACCGAGGCCGGTCAGGTGCGGTTGCGGTTGCTGACGGATTTGTCCGGTGAATGGCGCAACGGCACGGAGCTGGAGGCGCAGTTTGGGGTCGAGGATGGGCAGTTGTTGAGTCTGGTCAGTATCAAGGCTTGAGGATTTTCGGTGTTTGGGAGGGCCTCTTCGCGAGGCGGCTTACCATTCACCCATAATCTCACCGCTTCTCCTGGTTCCTCGGCCAACTCAGGCTGAAGCACGCCCCGCCCAGGCTTTTGCTTTTGCTGATCAACGCCCGCCCGTCATGCCAATGGATAATCCGCCGCACGATGGACAAGCCCAAGCCATGACCGCCCGACGCGCGGGTGCGGCTGTCATCCAGGCGCAGGAACGGCGTAAAAATCTTCTCCCAGGCGCTCTCCGGCACGCCCGGCCCGTCATCTTCGATGTCCACCCGGCAACGCTGCTGGCCGACCTGATAACTGACCGTCACTCTCGACGTGGCGTGGCGCATGGCATTGCTGACGAGGTTCTGGATCGCCCGGTGCAAGTAGCGCGGCTCGGCCTCGACCCAGGCGTCATCGCAATCGGCCGCTGACAGGCACAAACCGCGCTGCACGGTGACGTCGGCGCGCAACGGCGCCAACTCTTCAATGACCTGATTGACCAACGCATCCAGATCGATCCGCTGGAAATCCAGCGCCGGCGAGCCTTGCTCCAGCCGCGCATACGTCAGCATCTCGTCGACCAGTTTGTCGAGGTCCTCGATATCGTGGTCCATGCCTTCGCGGTATTTTTCCAGCGCTTGCGGCGTGGTGGCCGAGCCGATCATTTCCAGACCAAAACGCAGGCGTGCCACCGGGGTGCGCAACTCGTGCGACACGGCACGCACCAGTTCGCGCTGGATCGCCAGCAGTTGCTGCAAATGCTCGGCCATGCCGTTGAACGCGGACGCCAGACGCCCGACCGAGTCGGCGCCGCGTGCGGGCACTCGGGTTTCCAGGCTGCCCTTGGCAATGCGTGTGGCTGCGGCTTCGAGGCCACGCAAGCGGCGCTCCAATTGGCGCACCAGCAAATAGACGATCAAACCGATCAGGCTCAAACCGAGGGCTGCAATCAGCACCAGCCATTGCGGCGGGTAAGGATTCATCTGATACAACGGGCCAATCTCCAAAACCCACGGCGTGCCGACCATGCCGGCGAATACCCGGATCGAATCGCCCTCCTTGCCCAGCGCCATCACCGTGTCGCCCTCGGACACGCGGCGACTCTGGTCTTCATCCATGTCGGCCTGATCGACCGTGACCAGGCGCAAGTCGAAGCCGAAGCCCTTATCCTCCTTTATCTGCGCCAGGCGCTTGGGCTGCTCGGCCACCGGCACGCGCACCAGTTCGTCGGCGAGCAGATAAATAGTGGCGCGGGCCAGTTGCTCACTGATCTGTTGCACTTCGCCGGTCAGCACCAGTTGCTCCTTGTCGCTGACCAGGCGATACACCTTCGCCGCGTGCGGCCCGGTTTGCTCGACCAGCGCTTGCCCGCGCAGCACGCGGGTGCGCTGGGTCAGGTCGAGGTCGGTCTGGGCAAAGGTTTTCAGCGCCAGCGGAATCCCGAGCAAACGCTCCCACACCAGCAAGGCGCGGTGGCGCTCGGTTTCGTTCATCGGTTGCAGGTTGTCGGCCATCAGTGAAAACGTGCCGTGGGCCAAGCGCTCGCGGTATTGCTCGCTGCGCACCTGATTGAGCAAGTGCAGCGCCAGCACACCGAGCACGGCCACCAGAATCAGCGCCGCACACATGCCGCCGTAGATACGCAGGAAGATCGAGTTCACAGGGCGAAGGCTTGCGGAACGAACAGATACCCTTTGCTGCGGATGGTTTTGATCAGGCGCGGGTGGTCCGGGTCATCGCCGATTTTCGGGCGAATGCGCGAGATGCGCACGTCGATGGAGCGGTCCTGGCCGTCATAGCCGATGCCTCGCAGGGCGGTGAAAATCTCTTCGCGGGACAAGATGCGCCCGGCGTTGGCCACCAACAGCCACAGCAGGTCGAATTCGGCGCTGGTCAACTCGATGCCGTTGTCGTTCAGCCAGGCCTCACGCAGGGCATTGTCGACCACCAACGGGCCGAACTGCAGGCGCCGGCTATTTTGCGGCGTGGCTTGCGGGTTCGCTTCCGGGCCCTCACTGCGGCGCAGCAAGGCCTGGATTCGCGCCAGCAACAGACGCGGGCGCACCGGTTTGCACACGTAATCACCGGCGCCCAGGTCGAGGCCGAGAATCTGGTCGGTGTCGTCGGTGCGGGCGGTGAGCATCAGGATCGGGCCGTCATATTTATCGCGGACCTTGCGACAGATGCTCAGGCCGTCTTCGCCCGGGAGCATCAGGTCGAGGATCACCAGGTCCGGTTTCTCATCAATGATTCGAGCGGCGGCCAACGCGCCATTGCCCTCAATCGATACGCGCAGGCCGTTGGCTTCCAGGTAATCGCGGGTCAGCTCGGCCAGCCGTTGGTCGTCTTCCACAATCAATACCTGCCAGGCTTCTTGCTCCACGGTGACCTCTGCTTGCCAACAACACTTGTAAGGAAGGATCCGCCCGTCTTTTTGTAATGATTGGGGAGGATAAGAATGCATACACGCTGGGCGATTGTATAAACGCCGCCCGCCGAGAACACAAGCCGACAAATGCGTTCGGACAAGCCGTTTTTTTGTGATAGGGTTCGCGCCCTTAAAAACCCGGACGACTGTTTTCAAGCCTTGAGAACTGGTGAAAAACGGCTCGATCCAGCAAGGTCGCGGCCTACACGCCCGTTCCATCTTTCACACACAATTTACCCACAGGGTTATCCACAAGTAGTACGTTGCAACACCCTCCAAAACGCACTATCTTGTACCCCGGCGCCGAAAAAACCCTACATGTAGGGTTTTTGCGTAAACGCCCAACCACATTTCAGACCAGAAACTCAAGCGCTTTATTGCCTGTTTATGGTTGAACCAAGCACGAATTTACAAGCCCAAACCGCACAGGCGGATGGCACCGTTTTTTACAGCCGGAAGGGCCGGAACGGTACGGGTGTTGCAGTCATTACTGGCGCCCAGAATGGAATCCGGTGTCGAGCCAAGGCTCGCCGCCAAAGACTTCGGCAAGGAAGCGGCATCATTAGCCTTTTTCCTACTGTCCCGAAGTGGTTATGCCCGACACCCCGTCGGTTGTAGTGCTTCAGGACAGAACGGTGGGCACCATGATGGTGCCCAAACAAACATAGAGAATGTGGAGACAACCCCCCATGCAAACCGACACAACTCGCGAGAACCCGCAGGGCACCTTGCCGCAGGCCGCTGATTCGAATTCGGATCTGTCCGCCACCGCGCCTGGTCAGCTGCGTGTGATCAAGCGTAACGGCACGGTCGTTCCTTACACCGACGACAAAATCACCGTCGCGATCACCAAAGCGTTTCTCGCAGTTGAGGGCGGCACCGCTGCCGCCTCGTCGCGAATCCATGACACCGTTGCCCGCCTGACCGAACAAGTCACCGCGACCTTCAAGCGTCGCATGCCATCGGGCGGCACCATCCACATCGAAGAAATCCAGGACCAGGTCGAACTGGCCCTGATGCGTGCCGGCGAACAGAAAGTCGCCCGCGACTACGTGATCTACCGCGACGGTCGCTCCAAGCAACGCGCCGCCCACGCCCCGGCCGAAGAAGCGGTCAACGCTCACCCGTCGATCCGCATTACCCGCGCCGATGGCAGCTTCGCGCCACTCGACATGGGCCGCCTGAACACCATCGTCACCGAAGCGTGCGAAGGTCTGGAAGAAGTCGACGGCGACCTGATCCAGCGCGAAACCCTGAAAAACCTGTACGACGGCGTGGCCCTGACCGACGTCAACACCGCCCTGGTGATGACCGCCCGTACCTTGGTCGAGCGCGAGCCGAACTACTCGTTCGTGACCGCCCGCCTGCTGATGGACACCCTGCGTGCCGAAGGCCTGAGCTTCCTGGAAGTCGCCGAAAGCGCGACCCACCACGAAATGGTCGACCTGTACGCCAAGGCCCTGCCGGCCTACATCGCCAAGGGTATCGAATTCGAATTGCTGAACCCGATCCTGGCCACGTTTGACCTGGAAAAACTCGGCAAGGCGATCAACCACGAGCGCGATCAACAGTTCACGTACCTGGGCCTGCAAACCCTGTACGACCGTTACTTCATCCACAAGGACGGTATCCGCTTCGAACTGCCGCAGATCTTCTTCATGCGCGTGGCCATGGGCCTGGCGATCGAAGAGAAGCACAAGGAAGACCGTGCGATCGAGTTCTACAACCTGTTGTCGTCCTTCGACTACATGTCCTCGACCCCAACGTTGTTCAACGCCGGCACCCTGCGTCCACAGCTGTCCAGCTGCTACCTGACCACCGTGCCGGATGACCTGTCGGGCATTTACCACGCGATCCACGACAACGCCATGTTGTCGAAATTCGCAGGCGGCCTGGGCAACGACTGGACGCCGGTTCGCGCGCTGGGCTCGTACATCAAGGGCACCAACGGCAAATCCCAGGGCGTTGTTCCGTTCCTCAAAGTGGTGAACGACACCGCCGTCGCCGTTAACCAGGGTGGCAAGCGCAAAGGCGCTGTGTGTGCCTACCTGGAAACCTGGCACATGGACATTGAAGAGTTCATCGAGCTGCGCAAGAACACCGGTGACGATCGTCGTCGTACCCACGACATGAACACCGCCAACTGGATCCCTGACCTGTTCATGAAGCGCGTCTTCGATGACGCCAATGGCGGAAAACGCATTTTGCAGCGGTTGAACCACAAACGGCATCGAGTACAGCACCGAGCCGATCACCAACCCTGCAAAACTGAATGTCA
>NZ_JBNNWE010000138.1:0-11569 GCF_050280905.1 Pseudomonas sp. NPDC086278 | reverse complement strand
AATGAAGGTGAATTTGACGTCGTCGTTGGGGGTGAATTCGAGCTTGCCGCGCGCGCCCTCTTCGATCCGCAGGATGAACTCACCGCCATGCTGCTTGGCAAAGCAGTAGTTGAACAAAGCGATGTAAGCGGTACCTACGTGGGGGTCCCCGGTAGGCGATGGCGCGATGCGAGTGCGGACGGTGGTCATGGCATGTCTCAACAAAGAATAAAAAGCGAAGATCAAACAGGGGGCGAATGGTAACAGGCGATACCCGCCAGGCTCCAGTCAGCAGGGCATTTAAGCCAAGGTTGCGTCTACATCGCGCCAGAGGCTTGCTGAATGGCTGAATATCAGCCGATGGCATTTACCGTTTATCGGCTGTATGCCAGATTCTCCTGCTGATAACTTTCCTTACAATTCTCGACTACAGTCTGCCCCATGCCTTCCCAACTCAAGCGTCGCCTGTTTATTTTCCTGCTGCTGGTCCTGCTGATCGCCGGGGGCTTTTTCGCCCAATGGTTTTTCAAGGGACGCTTTTATGAAAGCACCGACAACGCCTACGTCCAGGGCGAGATCACCCGCGTCTCCAGCCAATTGGGCGCGCGCATCGACCAGGTTCTGGTGCAAGACAACCAGCACGTCGAAAAAGGCCAGTTGCTGATCAAACTTGAAGGCGATGACTTCCACCTTGCCGTCGACCGCGCCAACGCCGCCCTCGCCACTCGTGAGGCCGAGCGCCTGCAAGCACAAAGCAAGCTGACGCAACAAAGCAGCCTGATCGCGGCGAGCGATGCGCAAGTCGCGTCCAGCCAAGCGAGCCTCAGTCGCTCGCAGATCGATCTGTCCCGGGCCGAGACGTTGCGCAAACCCGGCTATGTGTCCGAAGAGCGCGTGACTACCCTCTCCGCCGACAACCACATCGCCCGCTCGCAAGTGACCAAGGCTCAGGCCGACGCACAAAGTCAGCGTCAGCAAATCAACTCCCTCAGCGCCGAAATCAAGCGCCTCGACGCGATGATCGCCAACGCCAAAACCGATCTGGCCCAAGCCGAACTGAACCTGACCCGCAGCGAAATCCACGCGCCGATCAGCGGCCTGATTGGCCAGCGTGCCGCGCGCAACGGCCAATACGTGCAGGCCGGCGCTTATTTGCTGTCGATCGTGCCGGACCAGGACATCTGGATTCAGGCCAACTTCAAGGAAACCCAGATCGGCCACATGCAGCCCGGCCAGAAAGCCGAGCTGACGTTTGACGCCTACAGCGACACGCCGATCGAAGCGCGGGTCGACAGTCTATTCGCCGCCTCGGGCGCGCAGTTCAGCCTGTTGCCGCCGGACAATGCCACGGGCAACTTCACCAAAGTCGTGCAACGGATTCCGGTGAAACTGACCTTCGCCGCCGACAATCCTCTGCATGGCAAGATCCGACCGGGGATGTCGGTCACCGCCAAAGTGAACATCAAAGACGCCCCTGACGATGGCCGGTGATCAACTGATCCGCCCCGTCGGCGAGCCGACCCGGCGGGACTGGATTGCGGTGATGAGTGTGATGCTCGGCGCCTTCATGGCGGTGCTCGACATCCAGATCACCAACTCGTCGCTCAAGGATATTCAGGGCGCACTGTCGGCAACCCTGGAAGAAGGCTCGTGGATCTCCACTTCGTACCTGGTCGCGGAAATCATCATGATCCCGCTGACGGCGTGGCTGGTGCAGTTGCTGTCAGCGCGACGGCTGGCGGTGTGGGTTTCGCTGGGGTTTCTCGTCTCGTCACTGCTCTGTTCCATGGCCTGGAGCCTGGAAAGCATGATCGTCTTTCGGGCCATGCAGGGCTTCACCGGCGGCGCGCTGATCCCGCTGGCGTTCACCCTGACGCTGATCAAACTCCCCGATCACCACCGCGCCAAAGGCATGGCCATGTTCGCCATGACCGCCACCTTCGCGCCCTCCATCGGCCCGACCATCGGCGGCTGGCTGACCGAGAACTGGGGCTGGCAATACATCTTCTACATCAACATCCCGCCGGGCCTGATCATGATCGCCGGCCTGATGTACGGGCTGGAGAAGAAAGAGGCGCACTGGGAACTGCTGAAAAGCACCGACTACACCGGGATCCTGGCGCTGGGCATCGGGCTCGGTTGTTTGCAGGTGTTTCTTGAGGAAGGCCATCGCAAGGACTGGCTGGAGTCGAACCTGATCGTGACCCTGGGCAGCATCGCGCTGTTCAGCCTGATCACCTTTGTGATCGTGCAATTTTCCAAACCCAATCCGCTGATCAACCTGCGCATTCTCGGCAACCGCAACTTTGGTTTATCGAGTATTTCCAGCCTCGGAATGGGCGTCGGGTTGTATGGCTCGATCTACCTGTTGCCGCTGTACCTGGCGCAGATCCAGAACTACAACGCGCTGCAGATTGGCGAAGTGATCATGTGGATGGGGGTGCCGCAGCTGTTCCTGATTCCGCTGGTGCCGAAACTGATGAAATTCGTCTCGCCGAAGTGGCTGTGCACCCTCGGTTTCGGATTGTTCGGCTTGGCGAGTTTTTCATCCGGTGTGCTGAACCCGGATTTCGCCGGGCCGCAGTTCAATCAGATCCAGATCATCCGCGCGCTCGGCCAACCGCTGATCATGGTCACCATTTCGTTGATCGCCACGGCGTACATCCTGCCGCAGGACGCGGGCTCGGCGTCGAGCCTGTTCAACATCCTGCGCAACCTCGGTGGCGCGATTGGCATCGCCCTCCTCGCCACGCTGCTGGATGCGCGAACCAAGACTTACTTTGATTATTTGCGCGAGTCGATTGTGCCGAGTAATCCGCAGGTGGCCGAGCGCATGGCGTCGATGACGGACCGGTTCGGCAGCGATACCGCTGCGCTGGGCAAGATGAGTGAAATCGTGCATCAGCAGGCGTCGATCATGGCCTACAACGATGCGTTTCACTTTGTCGGGATTGCGCTGGGAATCAGCATGATTGCGGTGTTGCTGACCAAGGCGTTGCCGGCGGGAATCAAGGCTGGCGAGGCGCATTAGCAAGTCATTGCGCTGTTCTTCAGGGCGCCTTCGCGAGCAAGCCCGCTCCCACAGTGAACTGCATCGGTCTGGATAACTCGGTCTCCTGTGGGAGCGGGCTTGCTCGCGAAGGGGCCAGTTCAGGCACTGCAAATCTCAGACGGCAATCAACCGCTCGCGCAATTTGGAAATCTCATCGCGCAGTTGCGCCGCCGCCTCGAACTCCAGGTCGCGGGCGAGTTGGTACATTTTCTCTTCCAGCGCCTTGATACGTTTGGCGACTTCCCCCGGCGAACGCAATTCGGCTTCGTACTTGGCGCTCTCCTCGGCCGCCTTGGCCATGCCTTTGCGCTTCTTGCTGCGCGAGCCCGGCACGGTAGCGCCTTCCATGATGTCGGCGACGTCCTTGAACACACCTTTGGGCGTGATGCCGTTGGCGAGGTTGAAGGCAATCTGTTTGTCGCGACGGCGCTCGGTTTCACCAATCGCCCGCTCCATGGAACCGGTAATGCGATCCGCATACAGAATGGCCCGGCCATTGAGGTTGCGCGCCGCACGGCCGATGGTCTGGATCAACGAGCGCTCGGAACGCAGGAAGCCTTCCTTGTCCGCATCGAGAATCGCCACCAGCGACACTTCCGGCATGTCCAGGCCTTCACGCAGCAGGTTGATCCCCACCAGCACATCGAACGTCCCCAGACGCAGATCGCGGATGATTTCGACCCGCTCGACCGTGTCGATGTCCGAGTGCAAGTACCGTACGCGCACACCGTGATCGGCGAGGTAGTCGGTCAAGTCTTCGGACATGCGCTTGGTCAGCGTGGTGACCAGCACCCGCTCTTCCAGCGCCACGCGCTTGCCGATTTCCGAAAGCAGGTCGTCGACCTGGGTCAGCGCTGGGCGAATTTCGATTTGCGGGTCCACCAGACCGGTCGGGCGTACCAGTTGCTCGACCACGCGACCGGCGTGTTCGGCCTCGTAGTTGCCGGGCGTGGCCGAGACGAAAATCGTCTGCGGGCTGATTTGTTCGAACTCGTCGAAACGCATCGGCCGGTTGTCCAGCGCCGACGGCAGGCGGAATCCGTATTCCACCAGCGTCTCTTTACGCGAACGGTCGCCCTTATACATGGCGCCGACCTGCGGCACGCTGACGTGGGATTCGTCGATCACCAGCAAGGCGTCGGCCGGCAGGTAATCGAACAAGGTCGGCGGCGCCTGGCCGGAATCACGGCCCGAGAGGTAGCGCGAGTAGTTTTCGATGCCGTTGCAATAGCCCAGTTCGAGGATCATCTCCAGGTCAAAACGGGTGCGCTGCTCGAGACGCTGAGCCTCCACCAATTTGTTGTTGGTGCGCAGATAGTCCAGGCGCTCCTGAAGCTCGACCTTGATCCCTTCGATGGCGCCGAGCAGGGTTTCCCGTGGCGTCACGTAGTGGCTTTTCGGGTAAAAGGTGAAGCGCGGCAACTGCCGGGTGACTTCGCCGGTCAACGGATCGAAGGCGGAAATCTTCTCCACTTCGTCATCGAACAGCTCGATGCGGATCGCTTCGAAATCGGATTCCGCCGGGTGAATGTCGATCACGTCGCCGCGCACCCGGAAGGTCGCGCGGGCAAAATCCATGTCGTTACGGGTGTATTGCAGGTCCGCCAGGCGGCGCAACAACGCGCGCTGATCGAGTTTGTCGCCGCGATCCACGTGCAAGACCATCTTCAAATAGGTTTCCGGGCTACCCAGACCGTAGATGCAGGACACCGTGGTGACGATGATCGCGTCTTTGCGCTCCAGCAGCGCTTTGGTCGCCGAGAGCCGCATTTGCTCGATGTGGTCGTTGATCGAGGCATCCTTCTCGATGAAGGTGTCCGACGACGGCACGTAGGCTTCAGGCTGGTAGTAGTCGTAATAGGAAACGAAGTACTCGACGGCGTTGTTCGGGAAGAACGCCTTGAACTCGCCATACAACTGCGCGGCCAGGGTTTTGTTGGGCGCCAGCACCAAGGTCGGACGCTGCACCTGGGCGATCACGTTGGCGATGCTGAAGGTCTTGCCCGAGCCCGTCACACCGAGCAACGTCTGGTGCGCCAGCCCGGCTTCGATGCCCTCGACCATCAGGCGAATGGCTTCCGGCTGGTCGCCGGCGGGCTCGAAGCGGGTGACTAGCTGGAATTCAGACATTCAATACCTCTGGGTTCGCCCCAGACCGGTCAAACCGGTCAGCAACGAGAAAGACCGCAAACGACTGACGTCGCCCGAGGAAAAAACTGGATTGTGCTCAATGTGGAGTCGATTGCCCGCGCTTTCAAGGCAAACGTCCTACATCCCGTGAAACGTTTGACGACGCCAGTCGACTAACGGTCGAAAAATAATCGAAAAAACTTGCGTTAAAAGCCGAATCGTCTGTCGCCATCAATCGCTGATGGCCTCTATACTAGCTCCCCGTTTGTGCACCGCTCTAGTGCATTCGGCTGGAGCGCCACACGTCCCTCCACTCTCCATTCAGAGCCGCCGCAAAAATGAGCCTGTTCTCCGCTGTCGAAATGGCACCACGCGATCCAATCCTGGGCCTCAACGAAGCATTCAACGCCGATACACGCACCACCAAGGTCAACCTGGGGGTCGGTGTTTACTGCAACGAGGAGGGGCGAATTCCACTCCTGCGCGCCGTTGTCGAAGCCGAGACGATTCGCGTCGCGCAACACGCGTCCCGTGGCTACCTGCCCATCGACGGCATCGCCGCCTACGACCAGGCCGTACAAAAACTGCTGTTCGGCAATGACTCGCCGCTGATCGCTGCCGGCCGCGTCATCACCACCCAGGCCGTTGGCGGAACTGGCGCGCTGAAAATCGGTGCCGACTTCCTCAAGCAACTGCTGCCGAACGCCGTTGTGGCAATCAGTGACCCAAGCTGGGAAAACCACCGCGCGCTGTTCGAAACCGCCGGCTTCCCGGTGCAGAACTATCGCTACTACGACGCCGCAACCCACGACGTTAACCGCACCGGCCTGCTCGAAGACCTGAACGCCCTGCCGTCCGGCTCGATCGTCGTGCTGCACGCCTGCTGCCATAACCCGACCGGCGTCGACCTGAGCCCGGCGGACTGGAAAAACGTGCTGGACGTAGTAAAAGCCAAAGGTCACGTACCGTTCCTCGACATGGCCTACCAGGGCTTTGGCGATGGCATCGATGAAGACGCCGCTGCCGTACGCCTGTTCGCCGAGTCGGGCCTGACCTTCTTCGTGTCCAGCTCGTTCTCCAAATCCTTCTCGCTGTACGGCGAGCGCGTTGGCGCCCTGTCGATCGTCAGCGAATCGAAAGAAGAAAGCGCGCGCATCCTGTCGCAAGTCAAACGCGTAATCCGCACCAACTACTCCAACCCGCCGACCCACGGCGCTGCCATCGTCGCCGCGGTGCTGAACAGCCCGCAACTGCGCGCACAGTGGGAAGAGGAACTGGCCGAAATGCGCCTGCGGATTCGCGGCATGCGCAACCAGATGGTCGAGCAGTTGGCGAAACAAGCGCCACAACGTGACTTCAGCTTCGTCGGTCGTCAGCGCGGCATGTTCTCCTACTCCGGCCTGACCGTTGAGCAAGTCACCCGCCTGCGTACCGAGTTCGGCATCTATGCACTGGACACCGGCCGTATCTGCGTGGCGGCGTTGAACCAAAGCAACATCGACGCGGTGACCAAGGCCATCGTTGCGGTGATCTGAGTCTCGCGCTGCACCAAAAACGGGAAGCCTTTGGGCTTCCCGTTTTTTATTTGTCGCAGATAAATCTCAAAGCGAGGAGCGAGCCCTCTAAACTCCCCACAGATTAATGTGGCAGCGGGCTCGCTCGCGAAGAGGGCTGTCAGCCGACTTCAATGTTGCCTGATGCACCGTATTCGCGAGCAAGTCGAATCGTCGCACCGCCGCTGCCACAGGTTTTGTGTACACCTTGCCCACCAAGAGACCCCACATGAAAAACGATGACCTACGCGCTGACAGGGACGAACTGGACCACTTCGCGCCCCGCACCACCACGGCCAAGCGCGGTAACAGCCTGGTGCTACAAGTGGCTGCGGGCGTGTTTCTCGGCGGCCTGGCCTTGTGGCTGGTGCAACTGGGCGCCACGATGCTCTACGCCAAACTGATGCTCGGCACCGTTACGTTCGGCGGTTAGGCCAGTTCGCTCGCACGCTGGCTGGCGGCGTCGTCATAGGCGACGTACAGCGATTCAGCGACCTGGCTCTTGATCGCTTTGGCGCTTTCCAGACCGAGGACAAAACCCTCAGCCTTGCCGCCCGCGCGGTTCAATTCATCCGCGGTGCCGGCCTGGGTGATTGCATCAAGCAGCTTTTCGGCGTGCGGGCCAACGCCTTTGGGCAGGCTGATCTGGGCGATGCTCATGCGAACACCCCGTTATGTTGTGGTGTGAGGATTGGGTGATTCATGGCGCGTACCTTTTCGGCGAATGGCCGGCAGCGCGTGTAACCACTTCCGGGCGGCCATGGTAGACCTCTGAGACGATTCTGGTAACCGCCAACCACCGATAAACCATCGCCCAACCCGACGAATTCGCCCGATCGTTAACTGACGCTTGACTTCTCTTTTTGAATCAGTAACATACACGCCATTCCGCGATAGCTCAGTTGGTAGAGCAAGTGACTGTTAATCACTGGGTCCCTGGTTCGAGTCCAGGTCGTGGAGCCAGACAGCAAAACTGAAAAAGCCCCTGAATCGAAAGGTCCAGGGGCTTTTTTGTGGCTGATGGAAAAGCACAGAGGCCGATCTGTTTGATGAGTAGATCGGCCTTTTGCTGCGTTAAATGACGTTACACATGCTCACTGCTTTTCGCCTGCACCCGCGATTCTCCATGCCCATGGTCCACCTCCACCACCGGGATTTCTTTGCCGTCGCAGTCATGCAGCTTGCCTTCGCTGAAGTAATCCCCTTCGCGCAACGCCGCCAGATCCTGATAGCGCAGCACCCGCTCAGTGCCCGCCGCGAACACCGACTGTTGATCCGAGTTACCGGCCGTGAGGTGATTGAACGTCAGGTTAAGCACGATGGCCATGATTGCCGAGGAGCTGATGCCCGAATGGAAAATCGTCGCGAACCAGCTTGGGAAGTGGTCGTAGAAGTTCGGCGCGGCAATCGGGATCATGCCGAAACCGATTGAAGTGGCGACGATGATCAGGTTGACGTTGTTGCGGTAGTCGACCTTGGACAGCGTACGAATACCGCTGGCCGCCACAGTGCCAAACAGCACGATCCCGGCGCCGCCAAGCACCGAGGTCGGCACCGCGGCAATGACCCGTCCCATGAACGGCAGCAGGCCGAGAATGACCAGGAATATCCCGCCCGTCGCCACCACAAAGCGACTCTTGATGCCCGTCACCGCCACCAGGCCGACGTTCTGGGCGAAAGCACTTTGAGTGAAGGAACCGAAGATCGGCGCGATCATGCTCGACAGCATGTCGGCGCGAAGGCCGTTACCGAGGCGTTTGGAATCAACCTTGGTGCCGATGATTTCACCGACCGCGAGGATATCGGCCGAGGTTTCCACCAGCGTCACCATGACCACGATGCACATCGACAGGATCGCGGCGAAGTGGAAGGTCGGCATGCCGAAGTGGAACGGCGTCGGAAAGCCGAACATCGGCCCTTGGGTGACAGACGAGAAGTCCGCCATGCCAAGAAATACCGCGATCACCGTGCCGATGACCATGGCCAACAGGATCGATAACCGGGAGATGGTCGCGCTGCCGATCTTGCTCAGCAACAGCACCAGGACCAATGTCACCGCCGCCAGACCGATGTTCGCCATGCTGCCGAAATCCGGCGCGTGGCTGTTGCCACCCATGGCCCAGCGCGCAGCCACGGGCATCAGCGTCAGGCCGATGGTGGTGATCACGATGCCCGTAACCAGCGGCGGGAAGAACTTGGTGATTCGCGAGAACACCGGCGTGATCAGCAACCCGATCAACGACGCGGCAATCACCGCCCCGAGAATCGACTGGAATCCGCCCTCCCCGCCACTGCTGACAATCGCCACCATCGTCGCGACGCCCGAGAAAGACACGCCCTGAACCAGCGGCAACTGACAACCGAAAAACGGCAGACCAAGGGTCTGCAGCAATGTCGCCAGCCCCCCTGCAAACAATGAAGCAGCAATCAACAAACCGATGTCCGCCGGCGAGAGCCCGGCCGCCTGGCCGATGATCAATGGCACCGCGACGATGCCGCCGTACATGGTCAGAACATGTTGCAGGCCGTAAGCCATATTCGCGCCGACCCCGAGGTTTTCGTCCTCAGGCCGTTGGTGTGAAACATGGGGCGTTTTCATGGTTGGGGGGTTCCCTGGTTTTTTGTTATGCGCACACTGTATGCAAGACTCAGGACAAATGTCTATAGAGTTGTATACAACTGACCGGTCAGATTATGGACATATGTCCATGCTGCCCTGTGTCTGCGCGACCTCCCCCCAAAAAACTTTTGAAATACATCCCCCCCGCTGTGTTCCCACTCGCCCGCTAGTCTTTTGCATTCCAAGCGACCGCCGGCACGGACGCCCCTCGCTTATACATATAAAGTATGCATAATGAAGCCATTCGAAATTCAGTATCACAAGGCAAAGAACGCAGCCAACAAATTAAAGCATCAAGGCATCAGCCTCGCCGAAACAGAACCAGTGTTTTATGACGAGCAAGCACTCACGTTGCAGGACAACCATCATGATGAGCCGCGGTGGATCATCATGGGGCTGGATGCCAAATCACGTTTGCTGGTTGTTGCGTACACCTACCGAGACCCGAATTTCGTTCGAATCATTTCCGCGCGCATCGCCACCAAAAACGAGCGCCGTCGCTACAGGGAGAACTGACCGGTGAAAGACGAATACGACTTCAGCACTGCCAAACGCGGGGCTGTCGCCTCCAGCAAAGGTAAAACCCGAATTACCATCATGCTCGACGACGTGGTCATCGAAGCCGCGCGCGTCATGGCCGAAACCGAGGGGTATGGTTATCAGACGGTGATCAACAACACCCTTCGCCAGGTATTGCTGAACCAGGGACATCAGGCGGCTACCGCCGATCAGCGAGCCGCCATCGCTAACGCAGGGCATTTCAAAGAAGGGATAACGGCATCCGAACTCAAGGGGCTGGAGAAAAAACTGTCCGAGGTACTACGCGAGATCCACCGTGTGATGGAGCCTTGAGTAATCCGACAACACAACGCAGGCCGACAGATTCAATCGGCCTATGGCGTGACAGTTAATTTGCCGCGATCAACTGTTCGAGTACCGGCCTCAACGATGCTTGCGCCGGCACCTGAATTCCAAATTCTGTCGCCAGGACCTCAATCAGCTCATTCACATCCGCCATCTGCCGCCGTTCACTCTCGCTGTCGATCCGGTGAATCGCAAAGCTGCCGTTGTTCAACGTACGCCGCCATCCATCCCCGGTGCGGGCCACCATCAATTGTCGGGCAAATGGTGACTCCGGATGCGTCGAGACGTACCAGTTGCCGATGGTGTAGTCGATGGCTTCCTGGCGTTGCAGGTCGAAGAGGTACATCGCCCGCCACTCCCCGGCGACCCTGGCGCGCAGGGTGTAACCGTCGGCATGCTGCTCGATGCGATAGGGCTCGTGCGGTGTGAGCTGTTCAGCGTCGGTGTCGAGGATCAGCGGCGCGGTGGGCACCATGCCGCCGAACCCGACATCGGTGACGTAGCGCACGCCCTCCAGCATGACCAGGCTCAAGCGGTGAGTGCGGGCAGCCCACGTGCCTTCGGGTTGGCCCATCACGACTCGACCGGTAATGCCCCGGGCGTCGAATCCCAGTTCCTGCAACAAGGCTAAAAACAGACCGTTGAGTTCGTAACAGTAGCCGCCACGTTCGCCGTGCAGGACTTTGCGCTCGATGGACGGCAGGTCGATATTCACGGGCTCGCCCGCCAGCGTGTTGAGGTTTTCGAACGGGAAAGCGCCCGTGTGGCGGAGCTGCAGCTGACGCAGCGTTGTAAGGGTGGGCGCCGGTGGTGCATCGAAACCCAGGCGTTGCAGATACAGCGCTCGGTTGCTCAGGCGTGGCTCGCTCATTGCTCGATCCTTATGCAGAGTGCCGCGGATTTCTCCGCCGATGGGCGCCATGTATAAGGGAAACAGCGGTCCTGGTGACAATTGATTTAGCCAATCACCTCGACGATAAAAATCAACGACGCTTGCGCGAACCCAGCCGGATCCAGGTCGGTGCGTGGTCGCTGGCGTGTGGCTCATTGCGCACCCAGGCGTCAACGCCGGCCTCTTGCAGGTAGGGACTCAAGGCCGGATTGAGCAACAGGTGATCGATACGCAGCCCGGAGTTTTTCTGCCAGTGCTGTCGAAAATAATCCCAGAAGGTATAGAGCCGGTCCTCCGGGTACAGATGCCGCAGAGAATCGGTCCAGCCCTGATCCAGCAATCGCCGATAACACTCACGGCTTTCGGGTTGCAGCAAGGCGTCCTTGAGCCAGGAGCGCGTGTTGTAAATATCGAGATCGGTGGGCACCACGTTGTAGTCGCCCGCCAGCACCACCGGGTGTTCGCTGCGCTGCAAATCC
>NZ_JBNNWE010000137.1:0-11707 GCF_050280905.1 Pseudomonas sp. NPDC086278 | reverse complement strand
CGTTCCACGGCTTGAGCAGGAAGCCGCCGATCCCCGACTGCACGCCGTTGAATCCATTGATCTGGAACGAGGAGTAATACTCGGGAAACTCTTTGAAGATGGTGATGAACTCGTCGGTGTACGCGTTCAGGTAATCCAGGTTGGTCGGTTGCGGGGCGTTGGCCAACATGAAAATGATGCCCTGATCCTCATCCGGCGCCAGTTCCGATTTGGTGAACTTGAGCAACACCGGGATCAGGCAAAGAATGATCACCGCGAACACCAGCACCACCGGCCGGGTGTTGAGCGTGCTGTGCAGCATGCTTTGGTAGCGCCGCTTGAGGCCTTCGAAAATCCGGTCGAGGCGATGGGCGAGCCCCGTGGGGTTTTCGTCATGGCGCAGCAGGAACGCACACATCATCGGCGACAGCGTCAGCGCGACCACGCCGGAAATCACCACCGCCCCGGCCAGCGTCAGGGCGAATTCCTTGAACAGCGCCCCGGTCAGCCCGGTCAGGAAACCGATCGGCGCGTAAACCGCCGCCAGGGTGATGGTCATCGACACCACCGGCATCGCAATTTCCCGGGCGCCTTCGATGGCCGCATCGAACGGTGTCTTGCCTTCTTCGATATGACGGTGGATGTTCTCCACCACCACGATGGCATCGTCCACCACCAGGCCAATGGCCAACACCATCGCCAGCAGCGTCAGCAGGTTGATCGAGTAACCCATCATCTGCATGAAGAACATCACGCCGATCATCGACAGCGGAATGGTCACCACCGGAATCACCACCGAACGCAGCGCCCCGAGGAACAGGAACACCACCACGATCACGATCAGCACCGCTTCGAACAGGGTTTTGATCACTTCGTCGATGGACGCCTGAATGAACAGCGTGGCGTCATAGGCGATTTCACCCTTGAGGTTTGGCGGCAGCTGCGCTTCCAGCTCCGGCATGATCTTGCGCACTTCCTTGATCACGTCCAGCGGGTTGGCGCCGGGTGTCGCCTTGATCCCGATGTACACCGACGGCGTGCCACCGAACGAACTGATGGTGTCGTAGTTTTCCGCGCCCATTTCCACCCGCGCGACATCGCTGAGCAGCACCCGACTGTCGCCATTGACCTTGAGCGGGATCGCGGCAAAGGCGTCGGCGGATTTGAGTTCGGTGTTGGCGTTGATGCTGGTGACCACGTACTCGCCTTTCACCTCGCCGGCGGCGGAGAGAAAGTTGTACTGGCGCACGGCGTTGGTCACGTCGCTGGCGGTCAGGCCGAAACCGGCGAGTTTGACCGGGTCCAGCCACAGGCGCATGGCGAACACCTGGTTGCCGAGAATTTCCGCTTCGGCCATGCCCGGCAGGGTCGCCAGTTTTGGCTGGATCACCCGCGACAGGTAGTCAGTGATTTGCGGGTTGCTCAACTCCTTGCTGAAGAAGCTGATGTACATCAGCGCCGAGGCGTCGGCGGCTTCCTTGCTCAGCACCGGGTCTTCGGCGTCTTGCGGCAGCTTGTTCTTCACTTCGTTGGCCTTGGCCAGCAGTTCGGTGAACAAACGGTCGCTGTTGGAGCCGATGCGCGCGTAGATCGAAATCACCGAGAAGTTCTGGCGACTGACCGAGGTCATGTAGTCGATACCCTCGGCGCTCGCCAGGCTCTGTTGCATCGGTTGGGTGATGTAGCCCTGGATCGTTTCGGCGTTGGCCCCGGGGTAGGCGGTGGTCACCGTGATCAGGGCGTTTTCCATTTGCGGGTATTGGCGCAGCGGCAACTTGCTCCAGGCCTGGAAGCCCAGCAGCACAATCAACAGGCTGACCACGGTGGCGAGCACCGGGCGGCGGATGAACGGGTCGGTAAAAGCCATGGGGGTTCCTTGATCAGTCCGCGCGCGGCGGGCTGTTCTTCTCGGCTAAAGTCTTGTCGTCGCTGATGGCAATGTGTGCGCCGTTGTCCAGTTTGATCTGGCCGGCCGTGACCACTTTTTCGCCGTTCTGCACACCTTTGGTGATCACCACCAGCCCGTCGCGGCGTTCGCCGGTTTCAATGAAACGCCGTTCGGCGATCAGGATCGGTTGGCCCTTGTCGTCTTTCTCGACGGTGCCGTCTTCGGTCTTTTTCTGCGCGACCACATAAATCGAGTTGCCGTAGAGCGTGTAGGTGATCGCACTTTCCGGCACGACAATGCGGGGCTGCGGATTGGGCAGCAACACTTGCAGGCTGGCGAACATGCCTGGCAACAGCTTGCCGTCGGGGTTGGCCAGGGTCGCGCGGACCTGAATGTTGCGGGTGGTGTTGTCGACTTTCGGGTTGATCGCGCTGATCGTGCCGGGGAAAGTTTGCGTCGGATAGGCCGAGACAATCACTTGCACAGGCTGGCCGACGGCGATTTTCGGCACCGATTGCTCGGGCACAAAGAAGTCGACGTAGAGACTGCTGAGGTCTTGCAGCGTGGCAATCATGGTGCCGCTCGCCACGTAGTCGCCGACATCCACCTGCCGAATGCCGATGGTGCCGCTGAAGGGCGCGACGATGCGTTTTTTGTCGAGCGCAGCCTTGAGCTGATTGACCGTGGCCTTGTTCTTTTTCAGCACCGCCGAGAGCCGGTCGAATTCGCCTTTGGAGATGGCCTGACTGCCCACCAACTGACTGCCGCGCGAGTAATCGACTTGGGCCAGGCCGAGGTCGGCCTGAGCGGTTTCGAGCAGGGCCGATTCCACGGCGCTGTCGAGCTGGACAATCGGCTGGCCGGCCTTGACCTTCTGCCCCGACTGGAACTGCACATCGGTGACGGTGCCGGCGATTTCCAGGCTCAGGTCCACTCCTTGCAACGCCTTGAGCGTGCCCACGGTGGGCAGGCGGGACTGCCACGGCCGCTCGGTGGCGGTGGCCACGGCGACACTGGTCGGCGGTTTCGGCGCGGTGAAACCCTGGATCATCGTGTAGACGGAGAAGGCTTTATAACCCGCCAGGACCAGCACGATCAGCAAAACGATACCCAACATGATCAGCATGCGGCGACGCAGCATATTTCCACTTCCTTGGAGAAAATCAGGTGAGACAGTCGGGCACATTACTCTGAGTCGGAGGGGGAATCCAACTGGCACTTTCTACAGGTGAAACCGGACCCCATCCCTGTGGTGAGGGGGCTTGCCCCCGTTGGGTTGCGAAGCGGCCCCATAAACCTTCCAGTCACACCGAGATTGCAGGTTTTACGACGGCTTCGCCGCCGAACGGGGGCAAGCCCCCTCGCCACAAGGGGATGCCACCACAAAGGGGAATGCCATCACATGGGGATGCCATCACTAGGGGATGCCATCACTAGGGGGATGTCATCCACAAGGGAAATGCCACCAAATGGATTGAGCGGCGGTCAGGCCATCAGGTGAAGATGGTTGTCCCAGAGCCCGGCCGGCAGTTCCAGCGGTTTTGCGAGCAGATCTGTCTGGCGACAATCGTAGTAGCGGCAGCGGCCCTGACCCGAGGTCACGACGAACCCGTCCGCCACCGCGCCGACGCCGGCGCAATCGGGGAGCGGCGCGTCCAGGCGCACTTCGCCGCTGTCCAGGTCCCAGATAAAAAAGCGATTGCCCCGTGGCGCGGTCAACGCGACCAGACGCAAATCGCTGTGCACCGCGACGCTGGCGGTGTAGTGCCCCATCGCCTGCAATTGATGCTCCGGCACCGGGAACGCCACGAACGGCTGACCGGGGCGCTTGATCGCCAGCAGCTCCGATGACTCATGGGACGGCCCCATGAATTGCTGGCCGGCGACGATGGTGCCGTCGCTGGCGATACCCAGATGGCGCACGCTGTTCATCTGCTGGCCGAGGGTCTCCTTGCTCAGCAAGGTGCCGTCGCGCTGCATCAGCACCAGACTCGGCGCCATGGCGTCGAGGTTCATCTCGACCCGGCTTTCTGCCTCGGTGCGAATGCCGCCGTTGGCGACGACCAGGGTTTCGCCATCGGGCATCCACGACACCTGATGCGGGCCGATGCCGTGGGTGGACAGCTCGCCGCTGTGGATAAGTCGCTCACCTTCGAACTTATACACACCCAGCAAGCCGCGACCCGGATCGGACGTATCGTTTTCGGTGGCGTAAAGCCAGTCACCGCTGTTGTGAATGACGGCGTGGCCGTAGAAATGCCGGTTTGGCCGCGACGTCACGGTTTGCAGCAACGTGCCGTCACGCAAGTCGATCAGGTAGCTCTCGGTGCCCGGGCGCCGGGCGACGAACAGCGCAATCGGCAGCGTCGGGTGGTTGATGATGTCGTGGCAGCGCTGGCCGACCTGGGTGGCGAACACCCGCGTGCCGTCCAGCCGATACCCGACGGCGTAATGCTGGCCGTCGGTATCGTCCCGCGCCGACAGCAGCAGCGGGCTCTTGTCCTTTTGCTTGAACAGCGTCCAGCCGCCCAGTGTCACTGCTCCCAGCAGCAAGCTACCTAAAGTCAGAGCCTGACGTCGCAGCATGGCACTCGTCCTCATCAGTCACCGTCGTTGGCGTTGAAGCCCAGTTGGATGCCCAGCGCCTTGGCCAGTTCGCCTTCGTGCAGGCGATGGACGACGTTGAGGCTGTCGTAGATATCGTTGAGTTGCTGGCGACCGGCGTCGTCGTTGAGCATTTCGGTCAACGAACGCCGGTTGCTGGCAAACAGTTTCAGCGAGGCGGCGTAAGCGGCGTCGATCTTGTCGGCCAACGGTTTCTGCTCGCTCGGCAACAGACCACGCAAACCTTTGTTGTCGACGCCTTCCCACACGGTTTTGGCCGCGGCGAGGCTGGCTTCGAGGCCGGACAGGGACGACTGGCTGCGCCAGGCATCGGCCTGGAACGGCTGCGGCACGCCCTTGCTCTGACGGCCCATTGGCGTGCCGAGCTTTTTCTTCAGGGTGTCGAGGGCGGTGACCTGCACCCGCAGCAAATCGGCGATGGCTTCGTGGGAATCGGCGTAACGCTGGTTCGGAAATTTGCTCATCTGCGCGAGCATGCCGTCGGTGCTGTTCCAGCTCTGCAGAATCTCTTCGGCCAACAGTTTCTGGCGCTCGCCAATCGCTTTCAGCAGCGGGCAATACTTGGCTTTCTGCGCGTCGTTGGCCACGTCCGGTTTGCTGTCGAACAGGATGTATTCATACGCCGACAGGCCCTGAACCACCACGCTGGACTTGGCCAGGGCGGCGGCATCGATCTGCGGCTGCGCGGTGACCAGTTGCTCGACCTGACGGCCGACCAGGTTCTTCTTGTCCGGCCAGAACTGTACTTGCCAGGCGCGATTGCCTTCGGCCAATGGCCCGATCAGCAGCGGTTGCAGTTCGGCCCAGGCTTTCTGCGCGTGCAGGAAGTCGGCGCGGGCGGTGTCGAGGTTTTCCTTGCCTTCGCAATAGGCGAGGGCGCTGGTGGCCAATTGGCGGTCGGCTTCAACCCAGCGGGTGTACGTCGGCAGGATCACCGATTTGGCGATGGCGGCCGAGGTCACGGCTTGCGGGTCCTGCGGGGAGCAGGCGCCCAAGGCGAGTGCGGCAAGGCTGGTGAACAACAATTTGGGGCGGAACATGTCGGGCTCCCGATTCTTTATAAGTGTTTAAAGAGAATTCAAAAACGCCAGCAACGCAGCGCGCTGCTCGGCATTGAAAGACAAAACCTGTTGCTGCGCCGCTGTCGCTTCGCCGCCATGCCAGAGCACGGCTTCGAGCAGATTGCGCGCGCGGCCATCATGCAAAAACTGGGTGTGGCCACTGACCGCTTGCGTCAGGCCGATGCCCCATAACGGCGGGGTGCGCCAGTCGCGGCCACCGGCCTGGAATTCGCTGCGGTTATCGGCCAGCCCGTCGCCCATGTCATGCAGCAGCAGATCGCTGTACGGGCGAATCACTTGATTGGCCAGTTCAGGTTCGGCGGCGTTGGCGGCGGTGGTGTATTTCGGTGTGTGACAGGACTGACAGCCGGCCTGGAAAAACAGGTTCTTGCCAGCGAGGACTTCGGCTGCGTTGACGTCGCGACGGGCCGGAACCGCGAGGTTGCGGGTGTAGAACAGCACCAGGCGCAGGATGTTGTCGCTGACTTCCGGCTCGCCATCGGGGCCGTTGCCATTCGGTGCCTGCTTGCAGGCAATTTGCGCATCGGTGCAGTCATCGAAGGGTCTCAGGCTGGTCGTGAGGCCCATATCACCAGAAAACGCGTGAACATTTTGTTGATTGAGGTTCGGTTGCCCGGCCTTCCAGCCAAATCGCCCGAGGACGGTCTTCTGTTGCGCGTCATCCCAGACCCGGTTCGGGCGTCCGGCAATGCCGTTTTTGTCCTTCGCCTGCGCCTCGGCATTGGCCAGAATCGCCTCGTCGGGGATAGCTTCGAGCAAGCCCAGGCCAATCATCGGCGGGGCGACCCGCGCAGAGAATCGGGTGTCGGGGTGCATCGGCCCGTAGCCCAATTGAGTGATGTTCAGGCGCGGTTTGCGCAACTCGACTTCGGTGCCGTCGTTGAAGCGCACCGGCACCGGCGTGTAATCGACGCGCACCTTGCCTTCCGGGACGACGCCCGGAATGGACATGTCCTGGAACTGGCCGCCGTAGACCGGCTCCGGGACCACGCCCAGTCGCTCTATGAGCTTGGCGTACGCTGGCGCGTCGGGAATCGACAGGCGCACCAGCATCGATACGGCGTTTGAGTCATCAGGTGTCGGTGGATGACCGCGACCGTCCTTGACGTGGCAGTTCTGGCAGGCATTGGTGTTGAACAGCGGGCCGAGGCCATCGCGGGCGGTGGTGGTCGACGGCGCGATCACCCACGGGTTGCGAAAGAAACTGTTGCCGACGCTGAAATCCACGCGCCGTGACGGCGGCAGGTTGGCAGAGGGCAGGGAGAACGCGTTCTGGTCAGTCTTGCGCACCGTCGCGTCGCCGCCCGAGCGGGCTTCGCCGGGTTCGGCTTTGGTAAAACGCGGGGCGTCATCGCAGGCACTCAGGCCCAGGGCCAGAAACAGAGTGGACAAGCGAAGAGGCAGCGGTGGCATCAGACATCCTGCGAGACGAGCAAAACAAAGGCGCAAAGTCTAACAGGGCAAGGGGGATTGAATAAGAGGAATTATCGTTTGGTTGATGTGGGACAGGGTTTGACTTGAGACCGAGTCACGGCCATCGCGGGCAAGCCACGCTCCCACAGTTGCTGCGCAGTACCCTGTGGGAGCGGGCTTGCTCGCGAAAGCGATACATCATTCAGCGGCGATGTAACTGGCACACCGCCTTCGCGAGCAAGCCCGCTCCCACAGGGGATTGGTGGTTGGCGGGCATGAAAAAGGCGACCCGAAGGTCGCCTCTTGAGTCACTCGGCCAGCGTTGATCAGAATTCGTGATCAGCGTTGTCCGGGTTCAGGTCGCTGATGCCCAGTTTGCCAGCGGCGGCTTCGATCGAACCGGTCTGTTTGACCAGGGCGGCGATAGCGTCACGGACGATCTGGTTGCCAGCGGTGTTGCCGGCGGCGATCAGTTGGTCGTAGTGCTCACCCTTGTTGGCGTGGTCGACGATGACCTGCATCTTCGCTTCGGTCGCCGCGAGGTCGGCCTTGAGCGCGGTGTCGGCCGCCGGGTCGGCTTTGGCCACCAGGGACGACAGGCTGGCGCCGGTCATTTTGGTGCCGTCGACGCGGGTGTATTCGCCCAGGTAGACGTTACGGATGCCTTTGGCATCGTAGAACTGCGAGTTGTGGGTGTTATCGCTGAAGCAGTCGTGTTCGTCTTCAGGGGAGTTGGCTTCCAGGGAAACCTTCATGCGCTCGCCCGCCAGTTCGCCCAGGGACAGGCTGCCCATGCCGAACAGCATTTTGCGCAAGCCGGTATCAACCGGTTCGGCTTCGAGGGTCGCGCGGTAGTTGTCGGCCACGTTCGGCTTCCAGTTGCCGACCATTTCTTCGAGGTCGCTGACCAGCAATTGGGTCGCGGCCTTCAGGTAAGCGCGGCGACGATCGTTGTGACCGCCCGTGGCGCCTTTGCCTTCCAGGTAGTCGGAAGCTGGACGGTTGCCGGCGCCCGGGCCGGTGCCGTTCAGGTCCTGGCCCCACAGCAGGAATTCGATGGCGTGGTAGCCGGTGGCGACGTTGGCCTCGGAACCGCCCAGCTCGTTCAGGCTGGCGAGTTTTTCCGGGGTGATGTCTTTGACGTCGATCTTGTCTTCGCCGACCTGGATTTCAGTGTTGGCGATGATGTTGGCGGTGGCGCCCGGGTTACCCAGTGCGTGCTCGTAGGATTTGTCGACGTAGTCGATCAGGCCTTCGTCCAGCGGCCAGGCGTTAACTTGGCCTTCCCAGTCGTCGATGATGGTGTTGCCGAAGCGGAACACTTCGCTTTGCAGGTAAGGAACGCGGGCGGCAACCCAGGCAGCCCTGGCGGCTTTCAGGGTGTCGGCGTTCGGCTTGGCAAGGAACGCGTCGACGGCGGTTTGCAGGGTTTTCGCGGTAGATTCGGCATCGCTGTAAACGGCGAAAACCATGTCGGCGTAATGCGCGACAACGGCTTTGGCGGCGGCTTCGTCGACTTTGCCGGCAGCGGCTGGGGCGGCGGCCGGGGTCGCAGCGGCGGTGCTGGCGGCCGGTGCTGGCGCTGGCGCGGCGGCGGTCTTGTCTTTGCCTTCGCCACAACCGGCGAGGGAAATAGCGATGGCCAACAGACTGGCGGTAGCCAGAGGCATACGAATCATGGCGAACATCCTGCTTCGAGAAGGGGGTGGAATGGCGCGGCGCGCGCGCAAAACTGCGACATAATGCAAATCTTTCGCATTATGTGTAAAGGGTTGTACCTGGAAATATTTCTTATTCAGAGGGTTGCGGTGCGGCAGAGCTTTTGATTTTTACAAAATAGCCGCGTTACTGCGCTGCGCCTGTTTGAGGTAGGCGCTCAACTCCCGGGCCGGCAACGGTTTGCTGTAGTGGTAACCCTGACCTTCGTGGCAGCCTTCGGAAATGATGTAGGCCTCTTGCTCGGCGGTTTCCACGCCTTCGGCAATCACCTGCATGCCCAGGCTTTTGCCCAGTTGGATGATTGCGCGAACGATGGTCGCATCGTCGTCGTCATCGAGCAGGTCCTGCACGAAGCTCTTGTCGATCTTGATCTTGTCCAGCGGCAGACTTTTCAGGTAACTCAGCGATGAATACCCGGTGCCGAAGTCGTCAATGGCGATCAACGCGCCGGATCGACGCAGGCTCAGCAAATGTTGGGCGGCGGTGCTGATGTCTTCCATCAGGCCGGTTTCGGTCACTTCCAGTTCCAGGCTGCGCGGTGGCAAGCGGTACATTTGCAGCAGATTGTTCACCACGCGCGGCAACTCGGCGTGGTGCAACTGCACGGTGGACAGGTTCACCGCCATGCGCAGGTCCGGGAAGCCCTGGTCGTGCCAGTCGCGCAATTGCTTGCAGGCCTGGTCCAGCACCCATTCGCCGATGGCAATGATGGTGCCGTTCTGTTCGGCCAGCGGGATGAACAGGTCCGGCGGCACCAGGCCATGTTCGGGATGCTGCCAGCGAATCAACGCCTCGACGCCGACCACGCGGTGATCGCGATAGCTGATCTGCGGCTGATAGACGAGGTAGAACTGGTCCCGCGCCAGCGCATCGCGCAGGTCTTTTTCCAGTTCGCGGCGACGACGCATCTCGGTGTCGACACTGGCGATATAGAACTGATAGCGGTTGCGCGAGCGAGTCTTGGCCAGGGTCATGGTCTGCTCGGCTTTTTGCAGCAGCTTCTCGGTGCTGTCACCGTCCTCGGGGAACAGGGTGATGCCGATGGTCGCGCGCAGGCGGATTTCCTGATGATCGAGGGCAAACGCCGCTTCCAGGTCGTCAAGAATGCTTTGCGCCAGTTCGGCGGCTTCGTAGGGCTGTTCGATGTCGGCCTGGACCAGCGCGAACTGGTCGCCGCCGAGACGGGCCAGGGCCCCGAGGCGTCCGCTGTGCCCGCGCAGCCGATCGGCCAGGGCCAGCAGCAATTGGTCGCCGGTCTGATAGCTGAATTGTTCGTTGATGCCTTTGAAGTCATCCAGGCCAACCACCAAAACCGCAACGCGCCGTTGCAACTTGCCGGCGTCGATCAGGATCTTGTCCAGCTGCTGTTGCAATTGCTGGCGGTTTGGCAGGCCGGTGAGGAAGTCGTACTGGGCCATGCGCAACAGGCTGTTTTCGGCTTCGTGACGCAGGTGGGTGTTGCGTTCGATGGATTCGAGCAACTGGTTGGCGGTATTGATCCAGATCCCCAGTTCGTTTTTTTCGTGGCCCTTGAGCAGCGGAATCTTGTGTTCGCTGGGGCGGTCCGGGTTGACTTCGGTCAGGTGTTCGATGATTCGCGACAGCGGTTTGGTCAGCAGCCAGTGATACACCAGGTACAGCACCAGGCCCATGGCCAGAGCGCGCAACACGCCGGAAATGAAGATGATCACCGAATTGACAATGAAGCCCTGGCCGTAAGTGGCGGTGTCGAGGGTGATGCTCAGGTCGCCGTAATATTCGCTGTAGGGCCCGCGACCCACCAGTTGGGTGGTGAAGGTGCGTTCTTTGCCGAGAATGAGGTCGGTCAGCCAGCGACTGCTGGAATGCTGCAGCTCGCGGATTTTCTGCGCGAGCATGGCTTCGTTGGGGTGGCCGATGGAGGCCTGGCGCACGGCGTCGTCCTGAAACAGGCCTTCGATGACCTGCATGCCCATTTCACGGTCGAGGCTGTAGACGGCCTGGGTCGAGGGGTCGCGGAACATATCGAGGATGCGTTCGGCGTCGTTGGCGACTGCCTGGCGTGTTTTATAGGCATCGAAAACGATCTGCGCGCAGCTCAAGACGACGCCGACGATCAATGCCGAAAGGAGCACGACCCGGAGCAACTTCACCGACAAGCTGTTCTTGAGTTCCAGCTTCAAAGGTTTATTCCTTGTTCCGTGCGGGTAGCGTCAAGTTGCCATGAGTATTGGCAATCCCGTGATGGCAGTCAAAGGGACATTTATGCACAGGGGATTTTGCCGGTGTGCTTGGCCAATATGCTGTTTTCCGGGGTATTGGGTCTATTAGTACTGTGTCGGTTGTCTGGGCCTTCAACTTGAGCGGGATCGGCAGAATTTTTGCTTCTGGGTTGATGGTAGCCGGGTATGGCTTGGCGGCAAGGGTGCCAGCCGACCTGTTTGTTGCTGTCACGCATCAACATTTGCGGAGCCCATAAAAAACCCGGCATGAAAGCCGGGTTTTTTAACGGGTATCGATCTTAAGCGGTGAAGGTTTTGCCTTCGAACTGCTCAGCCACGAATTTCCAGTTGACCAGGTTCCAGAACGCTTCGACGTATTTCGGACGAACGTTGCGGTAGTCGATGTAGTAGGCGTGTTCCCAGACGTCGCAGGTCAGCAGCGGGGTATCGCCGCTGGTCAGCGGGTTGCCGGCGCCGATGGTGCTGGCCAGGGCCAGGGAACCGTCAGCCTTTTTCACCAGCCAGCCCCAACCGGAACCGAAGGTGCCGATGGAGGTTTTGCTGAATTCTTCCTTGAACTTGTCGAACGAACCGAAGGCTGCGTTGATGGCTTCAGCCAGCGCGCCGGTTGGTTGACCGCCGGCGTTTGGCGCCAGGCAGTTCCAGTAGAAGGTGTGGTTCCAGACCTGAGCGGCGTTGTTGAAGATGCCGCCCGAAGAAGATTTGACCCAACTGAAAAGCGGATCCGAGCTGATCTACGACGTACTGCGCACCACCGCGCGCTGGGAATTGTGCGTTTG
>NZ_JBNNWE010000136.1:0-12215 GCF_050280905.1 Pseudomonas sp. NPDC086278 | reverse complement strand
CTGGACAAGGGTTGCGAGGCTGAAGCCCAAGGCGCTTATCGCTTGATTCGCGGACATAATTTTTTCGATTACCTGCTGCGCCGCAACCCTAAAGGTCCAGCAGACCGTCCGTAAAGGAATCTTCCTCGGCGGAGTCCGCATGCCCTAAAGCTCCAGGCAGCAGCCGTGTAACCGCATCGATCAGGACCATCGCCGGCAGCTCGCCGCCAGACAGTACATAGTCGCCAATCGACCACTCTTCATCGACATGAGCTTCAATAAAACGCTCGTCAATGCCTTCATAGCGACCGGCAATC
Organism: Pseudomonas sp. NPDC086278; assembly: GCF_050280905.1. Classification (NCBI taxonomy): domain Bacteria; kingdom Pseudomonadati; phylum Pseudomonadota; class Gammaproteobacteria; order Pseudomonadales; family Pseudomonadaceae; genus Pseudomonas; species Pseudomonas sp. NPDC086278. Next base: position 11,919 of record NZ_JBNNWE010000136.1, on the reverse strand, counting down.
AGGATCAATGCATCCAGATTCGCCAACTCGCGCACCGCCGACTGAGTCAGTTGACGGCCTTGGGGGGACAGGTAAATCACCTTCGCCGCCTCCCCGGCTGCTGCCTTGGCCTGAACCAGAGCATCTTCCAGGGGCTTGATCTTCATCACCATGCCCGGGCCACCGCCAAATGGGCGATCGTCCACAGTGTGATGTCGATCCGTCGTGTAGTCTCGCGGATTCCAACAGGTGAGCTGCAACAGCCCCTGTTTCACCGCACGACTGGTGATGCCGTACTCGCTGATGGCGGAAAACATCTCGGGAAACAAACTGATCACTTCTACGCGCAAGTTAGCCACGCTTAGAAGTCCGCATCCCATTCCACCTTCATCTCGCCTGCGGCAAGGTCGACGGCCAACACGCATTGCTCCGTATAGGGCAACAGGCGTTCGCGATCATCCAGGCTGCCAGCGCAAGGCTTGACCACCATTACATCATTGGCGCCGGTTTCCAGAAGATGATCGATCTTCCCGAGCAATTGCCCGAGTTGGTCAATGACCTTCAGACCTTCCAGCTGGTACCAGTAGTACTCGCCGTCGGTCAATTCAGGGAACAGGTTGCGCGGCACACAGATCTCGTAACCGGCCAGAAGACGAGCTTCTTCACGATCATCAAGACCCTTGAGCTTTGCGACCAGGAACTTGTCGTTCCCTCGTCCGCTGACCAGCTCAACCTGTTTTACGCTGCCTTCGCGCTTGAGCGTCCAGGTTTTGTACTGCAACAGGTTTTCAGTCGGATCAGTAAAGGAATACACCTTCACTTCGCCGCGAACGCCATGAACAGAGTAGATCTTGCCGATAACGATCAAATCATCAGCAACAGCAGGCGTCGCGTTCATATTGCTCAGGCCGCAGCCTTAGCCGAGTCCTTCAACAACTGAGCAACACGCTCAGAAGGTTGTGCACCAACGCTCAGCCAGTAGGCTACGCGCTCTTGGTTCACGGACAGACGGATTTCCTGACCACGAGCAACAGGGTTGAAGAAACCAACCTGTTCCTTGTGCGAACCGTCGCGCGGGTTGCGGCTGTCGGTTACGGTCAAGTGGTAAAACGGGCGCTTTTTGGAGCCGCCAAGGGCAAGACGGATTGTTAGCATGTGAACATCGTTCCTGTAGTCGGTGCTGCAAATCTAAAGGCACAGCGGGCATAGGTGCCCGAAAGGCCGCATATTCTAAGGAATATCCGGACTTTTGCAAATGTCTTTTTCCGACGGCCTTCCGGTCGTCATCCAGATTTGCTATAGAGCCGTCGTTGAAAACGGCCAGTCAGCTCCCGCCAAGTGCGGGTTTGCTGGAGTTCCCACATTGCTGCGGGTCTGCGCCGACATGACTGACGGCGCGGAATCTTTACATCTTGGGCATGCCGCCGCCGGGCAACATACCGCCCATGCCGCGCATCATTTTGGCCATTCCGCCTTTCGCGGAGAATTTCTTCATCATCTTCTGCATCTGCTTGTGCTGCTTGATCAAGCGACCGATGTCCTGCACCTGGGTGCCGGAACCCATGGCGATCCGGCGTTTGCGCGAACCGCTGATCAGCTCAGGGTCGCGGCGCTCGGCCGGGGTCATGGAATTGATGATGGCTTCCATCTGCTTGAACTGTTTCTCTGCCGCGCCCTGGGCGTTGCCCATTTGCGCCAGGTTGACACCGCCGATGTTCGGCAGTTTGTCCATCAGGCCGCCGAGGCCGCCCATGTTCTTCATCTGTTGCAGCTGATCGCGGAAGTCTTCGAGGTCGAAGCCCTTGCCCTTCTTCAACTTTTTAGCAAGCTTGTCGGCTTTGTCCTTGTCGAGCGTCGCTTCGGCCTGTTCGATCAGGCTGAGCACGTCGCCCATGCCGAGGATGCGCGAGGCGATACGCTCGGGGTGGAACGGTTCGAGCGCTTCGCTCTTCTCGCCCATGCCGATGAACTTGATCGGCTTGCCGGTGATGGCACGCACCGACAGCGCGGCACCGCCACGGGCGTCGCCGTCGACCTTGGTCAGGATCACACCGGTCAGCGGCAATGCATCGCCGAAGGCCTTGGCCGTGTTGGCGGCGTCCTGGCCGGTCATGGCGTCAACCACGAACAGGGTTTCGACCGGGTTGATCGCGGCGTGCAACGCCTTGATCTCGCCCATCATCTCTTCGTCGATGTGCAAGCGACCGGCGGTATCGACGATGACCACGTCGATGAATTTCAGTTTTGCTTCTTTAATAGCCGCTTGCGCGATGTCGACCGGCTTCTGGCTCAGGTCGGACGGGAAGAAGGTGACACCGATTTCACCGGCCAGCATTTCCAGCTGCTTGATCGCCGCCGGACGGTAAACGTCCGCAGACACGACCATCACCGACTTCTTCTTGCGCTCTTTAAGGAAGCGCGCCAGCTTGCCGGCGGTGGTGGTTTTACCCGCGCCCTGCAAACCGGCCATCAATACGACGGCGGGCGGAACGGCGCTCAGGTTCAGGTCTTCGTTGGCCGCGCCCATCAGGCTTTCGAGTTCGGCCTGGACGATCTTCACAAAGGCCTGGCCCGGCGTCAGGCTGCGCGACACCTCGGTGCCGACGGCGCGTTCCTTGACCGAATTGACGAAGTCCTTGACCACTGGCAAGGCCACGTCGGCCTCCAGCAACGCCATGCGCACTTCACGCAGGGTGTCTTTGATGTTGTCTTCGGTCAGCTTGGCCTTGCCGGTGACATGGCGCAGCGTCTGCGAGAGACGGTCGGTTAAGTTTTCAAACATTGCGCGATCCTTTCAGGCCCTGTGTAGACCGGGATAATGGCGGCCCAGACCGGAATAAACATGTGCTCGGCGAGCCTGCGGCGTGGGCAGGTCGCGGATTATAGCGAAGACTGCGTCTGGCGGACACCTCGCACTTTCGTGCCGCGTGGGTTCTATGCCAAACTCAGCGCCTTTCGGGCTTGCCTAACAGGATTTATGCTCCCCTTGTCACCCAGTTTGCTTACCACCCTCGCCGCCGCCTGCTTATATGCCGCTGCGACTTTCTATCAGGGCACTCGCCTGGCCTCCGGCGCCAAGGCGAACAAGCGCCTGCTGGTCACGCTCGGCGTGCTGGCCGTGCTGGCTCACAGCGCCAGCCTGCTGACTCACCTGCTGACGCCGATTGGCCTGGGCCTGGATTTCTTCAGTGCTGCCAGCCTGATTGCGGCGGCCGTGATCGCACTGACCCTGATCGCCTGCTCGCGAATTCCGGTGGAGAACCTGCTGATATTGCTGTTCCCGCTCGGCGCTGCGACGGTGCTGCTCGCGCAGTTCGCCCCGGCCGGTACGGTGCAGATCATCGATGAAGAGCCGGGCATCCTCGCCCACATCCTGCTGTCGATCCTCGCCTACGGCATGTTTACCATCGCGGTCTTCCAGGCTTTATTGCTGTTGGTTCAGGACCATCAGCTCAAGCACAAGCACCCGTCCGGGCTGATCAAGAATTTCCCGCCGCTGCAAACCATGGAAAGCCTGCTGTTCGGTTTCCTCTGGGCCGGCTGGACCCTGTTGTCGCTGTCGCTGATTTCCGGCTGGCTGTTCGTCGACAACCTGTTTGCCCAACACCTGGTGCACAAAACCTTGCTGGCATGCCTGGCATGGGTCGTTTTCAGCGTCTTGCTCTGGGGCCGCAACCGCCTCGGCTGGCGCGGGCACAAGGCCATTCGCTGGACCCTCGCCGGTTTCTGCCTGCTGATGCTGGCGTACTTCGGCAGCAAACTGGTCCGTGAATACATTCTGCACATCTGACGGGCGGCATTAATGGACGAATTGCCCATAGGGCCGATGCTCGCGGTGCTGGCCCTGCTGATTATCTGGGCGGGGCTGTTTACCGCCATTGAAGTCGCACAACAGCATTTGCTGGCTCAACGGACTGCCTCGCGCAAGAGCGACAAACCGGTGGCGAAGCTGAGCTTCCCGCTGCACAGCCTGATCCTTTGCAATACCTTGTGCCGCGCCTTGGCGGTGGTGATCAGCACCCTGCTGGCGATTTTCACCTGGGCGCAAAACGGCCCATGGATGGCCTGCCTCGGCGCTGGCGCCCTGTTGCTGGTGTTTGCCGACTATCTGCCGCGCACTTTGGCCGTCCGCTACCCGGACGCGGTTCTGGCGCTGGGCAACACGCTGCTCGGCGCGCCCCTTAAAATCATCTACCCCGTAGCCTGGCTGTTGCACTCGATCAGCCAGTTACTGATGCGGCCGTTCGCCCGCAAAGTCAAAGTGGTGCAGCAAAGCGAAGACGAGATGCCGACGGAGCGTCATGACGATCACGATCACTCGATCTGTCGTCCGCACCCGCTGTCGGGCATCCACGCGCTGGACAACATCACGGTCAACGACATTCTGGTGCCGCGCAGTGAAGTCGACGGGATCAACCTCGACGACTCGATCGAAGAGATTCTCGAGCAATTGCGCGCCAACCGCCGCACACGCCTGCCGGTGTTCCACAGCGACATCAATCAGGTCGAGGCCGTGCTCAACACCCGGCAGATTCGCCATTTGCTGCCCGATGGCAGCCTGACCCGCGAAGCGCTGCTGGCCGCCAGTTACGACCCGTACTTTGTGCCGGAAAGCACGCCGCTGCAGCTGCAACTGTTGAATTTCCACAAGCAACAGCGCCGCCTGGGCATGGTGGTCGACGAGTACGGCGAAGTGCTGGGTATCGTCACCCTCGAAGACATTCTGGAAGAGATCGTCGGCGAGTTCGAAAGCCAGCACAGCCTGGACAATCCGCACATCCACCCGCAGGCCGATGGCCGACTGGTCATTGACGGTGCAGCGTCTATTCGTGAATTGAACAAGAGCCTCGGCTGGCATTTGCCGGCCGATGGTCCGAAAACCCTGAACGGTTTGGTCACCGAGGCGCTGGAGACCATTCCGGACAGCGCGGTGTGCCTGAAGATCGGACGCTATCGGCTGGAGATTCTGGAGACCGAGGACAATCGCGTTACGCGTGTGCTGATCTGGCATACCGCCGCCGTTCCGGCCCTCTCGAAAATCTGACGCGTCTTTATGTTCAAGGCGCAAAACCTGTGGGAGCGGCGGTGCGACGATTCGATTTGCTCGCGAAGGCGATTTCATGTTCAGCAGGAATGTTGACTGATCGTCAGCCTTCGCGAGCAAGCCCGCTCCCACAGGGATCGCACGTAGGCACAAAACAACTCTCCAGCCTCAACCCCTTGTTCGATTGTTAGCCACCTTCCTATAATCGAGCCGCTTACCCAAGCCCCGCCGCACCCTCAGTGCTACCCGCACGCCGCGTCAAACCCACATCCCTGGGTGTTCAACCATAATAATTCGCTCCACTGGGGCACATGACTGTCAGGGATAACCGCATGACGACCAGCACGACCTACAACGAAACCACGCCCGCACAACCGACAAACTCCGCCACACGCGTGGCCACCGCGAGTTTCATCGGCACCGCCATCGAGTTTTACGACTTCTACGTCTACGCCACTGCCGCCGCGCTGGTGATCGGCCCGGTGTTCTTTCCGCAGACCTCCGGCACCGCACAGATGCTGTCGGCATTTCTCACTTTTGGTATCGCCTTCCTCGCGCGACCGCTGGGCTCGGCGCTGTTCGGCCACTTTGGCGATCGTATCGGGCGCAAATCGACACTGGTTGCCTCCTTGCTGTTGATGGGCGTCTGCACCACGCTGATCGGCGTATTGCCGGGTTACGACAGCATCGGGGCCTGGGCGCCGATCCTGTTGTGTGTGCTGCGTTTTGGCCAAGGCCTGGGCTTGGGCGGCGAATGGGGCGGCGCGGCGTTGCTCGCCACGGAGAATGCGCCCAAAGGCAAACGCGGCTGGTTCGGCATGTTCCCGCAACTCGGCCCGTCGATTGGTTTTCTGGCGGCGAACGGTTTGTTTCTGACGCTGGCGATGACCCTGAACGACGAACAATTCCGCTCGTGGGGCTGGCGGATTCCATTCCTGCTTAGCGCCGTACTGGTGATGGTCGGCTTGTATGTGCGATTGAAACTGCACGAAACACCGGTGTTCGCCAACGCCATGGCGCGCCAGGAACGGGTGAAGATCCCGCTGGTCGAGCTGTTCAGCCAATACTGGGCACCGATGCTGCTGGGCGCGGGTTCGATGGTGGTGTGCTATGCGCTGTTTTACATCTCGACGGTGTTTTCGCTGAGTTACGGCGTGTCGACGCTGGGCTACACCCGCGAAACCTTTCTCGCCCTGCTGTGCTTCGCGGTGCTGTTCATGGCGGCGGCGACGCCGCTGTCGGCCTGGGCCAGCGACCGTTACGGGCGCAAACCGGTGCTGATCATCGGTGGTGTGCTGGCGATTCTGTCCGGCTTCCTGATGGAACCGCTGCTGACCCAAGGCTCGACCTGGGGCGTGGCGCTGTTCCTGTGCATCGAGCTGTTTCTGATGGGCGTGACGTTTGCACCGATGGGCGCGCTGCTGCCGGAGTTGTTTCCAACCCACGTGCGCTACACCGGTGCGTCGGCAGCGTACAACCTGGGCGGAATCGTCGGGGCCTCGGCGGCACCGTTCTTCGCCCAGAAGTTGGTGGCGATGGGCGGTTTGAGTTATGTCGGCGGGTATGTGTCGGGGGCGGCGGTGCTGAGCTTGATTGCGGTGCTGTGCCTGAAGGAGACGCGGCATAACGACTTGAATCGGGTGGCCTGAAGCAAAAGCAAAAGCAAAAGCTTCGCGAGCAAGCCCGCTCCCACATTGGATCTGTGTCGTTCACAAAACCAATGTGGGAGCGGGCTTGCTCGCGAAGGCCGCGCCTCGGTTACAGCTCTACAACAACAGCCTGAGCAGCGCGGGTTGCTTTGGCACGCGCCGCTTCAATCGACTCATCCCGCGCCAACGCCACGCCCATCCGGCGCTGACCATTCACTTCAGGCTTGCCGAACAGACGCAACGCCGTGTCCGGCTCGCTCAGCGCAGCGCCCAAGTTGGCGAAAGCGGTCTGGGTCGACTGCCCTTCCACCAGAATCACCGCCGACGCCGAGGGCCCGAACTGGCGAATCAGCGGAATCGGCAGCCCCAGAATGGCGCGAGCGTGCAGCGCGAACTGCGACAGGTCCTGGGAAATCAGGGTCACCAGACCGGTGTCATGCGGGCGCGGCGAAACTTCGCTGAACCACACCTGATCGCCTTTGATGAACAACTCGACACCAAACAGGCCACGGCCGCCCAAGGCTTCGGTGACCGCTTTGGCGACGCGCTCGGATTCAGCCAGGGCAATCGGGCTCATGGCTTGTGGCTGCCAGGATTCCTGGTAATCGCCCTTCTCCTGACGGTGACCGACCGGCGCGCAGAAGGTGGTGCCGCCGACGTGACGCACGGTCAGCAGAGTGATTTCGTAGTCGAAGTCGATGAAGCCTTCGACGATCACCCGACCTTTACCGGCGCGACCGCCTTCTTGCGCGTAATCCCACGCGGTTTTCACGTCAGCGGCGCTGCGCAGCAGGCTTTGGCCTTTACCCGACGAACTCATCACCGGTTTGACCACGCACGGGAAGCCGAGGTCTTCGACGGCTTTGCTGTAGTCCTCGAAGGTGTCGGCGAAGTGGTACGGCGAGGTCGGCAGGTCCAGCTCTTCGGCGGCCAGACGACGGATGCCTTCGCGGTTCATGGTCAGTTGTGCGGCGCGTGCGGTCGGGATCACGGTGAAGCCTTCGGCTTCCAGTTCGACCAGGGTGGCCGTGGCGATGGCTTCGATTTCCGGCACGATGAAGTGCGGCTTCTCGGCTTCGATCACGGCACGCAACGCGGCGCCGTCGAGCATGTTGATCACGTGGCTGCGATGCGCGACTTGCATGGCCGGCGCATTGGCGTAACGGTCAACGGCAATCACTTCAACGCCCAGGCGTTGCAGCTCGATCACCACTTCCTTGCCCAACTCGCCACAGCCACACAGTAATACGCGGGTCGCGGTTGGCGACAATGGAGTTCCGATACGGGTCATCTGAAGGTCCTCAAAGAAGCGGATCAACGAGGGACGCAGCCAAAGGCGCACTTCCCATGGGGAGAAAGCGCGGCATTTTACATGAACTGCCGGGTTTGGCTTCAGCTGGCGACGGCCTGTTTGCGCAAGCGCCACGCCATGATCAGCCACACGGCGGTAACACCGGCGAACTTCGAGCCCATGGCGGTGAGGATCACGGCCGGGGTGAAGGCGTCGATCATGCCGAAGAAGATGAAGGTATCGAGGGGAATGCTCAGGGCCGAACTTATCCACAGGCGATCGTGCAACGGGCGCTTGGTGACGCTGAACACCAGCCAGTCAATGCACTCGGACACGGCGAAGGCCGTGGCGCTGGCCAGGGCAATCGACGGATCGGACGTTACGTAAGACAGCACCAGTGCCGCCAGCATTGCGACGATGGCGCCATGGCCGAAGCGGGTTTGCACCATGTCGCGCAGCACGAACACCAACCCGCCCCAGCACGACCAGATGATGTCCAGGTGCGGAGCGGTGGAAAAAGCGTAGTTGATCAGCACGACGCTGCCGATGTAGGTGATCAGGAAGAGCATGGGGCTTGGGGATACCTGTCGATTTGGTGGGCAGGGTACTTCAGAGAACCGTATGGGCCAAGGGAGGTGGTGACAGTGATGGCCTTTCGCGAGCAAGCCCGCTCCCACAGGTTCAGCGCAATTCCTGTGGGAGCGGGCTTGCTCGCGAAGGCCGCACCTCAATTATCCGATTTGGCCCCGATCATCCAGAGCAACCCGCTCGATTTGGCCCGCTCATGACACAACCCCAACACCTCACGGCGCTCGGCGTTGTCCATCCGGCTCCAGCCCGTAATCTCTGCCACCGTGCGCTGACACCCGGTGCAGATATCATCCTCGTCCAGCGCACAAATGTTCACGCAGGGCGATAGCACCGGCCGTTCGGTGGCGGTCATTCTTCTTGCTCGACCAGATCGCGGGCATAACGCTGTGAGTTATGCACATAGTGCGCAGCGCTGGCTTCGAGCATTTTCTTTTGCGGTTCGGTCAGCTCGCGCACCACTTTGCCCGGCGAGCCCATCACCAATGAACCGTCCGGAATCTCCTTGCCTTCGCCGATCAGCGAATTGGCGCCGATGATGCAGTTCTTGCCGATTTTCGCGCCGTTGAGAATCACCGCATTAATCCCGATCAGGCTGTAATCGCCCACGGTGCAGCCATGCAACATCGCGTTGTGGCCGATGGTCACGCCGGTGCCGATGGTCAGCGGGTAGCCCATGTCGGTGTGCATCACGGTGCCGTCCTGGACGTTGCTGTTCTTGCCGATCAGGATCAGTTCGTTGTCGCCGCGCAGCACGGCGTTGAACCAGACGTTGGCGCCCTCTTCCAGCTTGACCTTGCCCACCAGCACGGCATTGGGTGCGACCCAGCTCTGTGGATGGGTGTCGACCCGGGCGTCGCCCAAGCGGTATTTCATCTTGTTTTCCTCAGGGCTCACGATAACGGGCCATTCGAGCGATGGCTTCAGATGTTGATAAAGCTTTTGGGTGGGCGATGCAGGCTGATGTCGGCATCGTAGAGCAGGTTGATCAGCTCGACGATCATGATCGCTGTCAGGCCCCAGATCTTGTATTCGCCGTAACGATAACTGGGCACATACCAACTGCGGCCCTGGTAGTCGATACGGTGGGTGTGTTCGCGCGGGTCTTTGCGGAAGAACTCCAGCGGCACGCTGAAGACGGCGGCAATCTCGGCGTCGTTGGCCCGGTATTCGACGTAGTCAGGGATGACGCCAACATACGGCGTGACCTTGATGCCATGCAGGGAGATCAGCGGGCTCAGCGGGCCGATCACTTCGACCAGTCCCGGCGGCAGGCCGATTTCTTCTTCGGCCTCACGCAGGGCGGTGAAAATCAGGTCCGGGTCTTCCGGGTCGCGTCGACCGCCGGGGAAAGCGACTTCGCCGCCATGGGTCGAAAGCCCGCTGGCGCGCAGGGTCAGAACCAGTTCCGGTTCGTCACTGCGGGTGATCGGCACCAGTACCGCGGCTTCGGGGAAACGTTTGTCGGTTTCCAGCGTTTTCGGCGTGTGGTTGCTTACCCGGTGAAGTAGCTCGTCCAGCATGAGTCTTCTCGATTTATTCGCTACCTCGCATCATGCACCAATCACATCGGCCGCCCAACCCCCGAACTGACCTGTGTCGCGAAACGACAACTTGCCGACAGACACCGCCGCACGCCAAGATAGGCGCAGCCTTCAGGAACCCAAGCATGAAATTTTGCAGTCAGTGCGGCAACCCGGTCACCCAACGCATTCCCGAAGGCGATTCGCGCCTGCGGTATGTCTGCGACAGCTGTCAGGCGATTCACTATCAGAACCCCAATATCGTCGCCGGCTGCGTGGCGACCTGGGGCTCGAAAGTGTTGCTGTGCCGCCGCGCCATCGAGCCACGCCTGGGTTACTGGACCCTGCCCGCCGGTTTCATGGAAAACGGCGAGACCATCGAGCAGGCGGCGGTTCGCGAAACGGCCGAAGAAGCCTGCGCGCGGGTGCGCAACCTGAGCATCTATACGCTGATCGACGTGCCGCACATCAGCCAGGTGCATGTTTTTTTCCGCGCAGAGCTGGCGGACCTGGATTTTTCCGCTGGTCCCGAGAGCCTGGAAGTCGCACTTTTCGAAGAAGCCGACATCCCTTGGTCCGACCTGGCTTTCCGCACGGTGGGCCGTACCCTAGAATGCTTCTTCGCTGACCGGCAGACCGAGTCCTACCCCGTGAGGTCCGAGTCGATCCCACCGCTGGCCCAGCCTGCCATCACTTAAGCGTTCAATTAACAAGAAAACACCTATAACGACTAAATAGTCGCGACACCTCTAGGGATATCGTTTCAATGCGCTGGTTGCTTGCCGTGTTTTGCTTGTCGTTCGCCGTTGTTTCCCAAGCGTCCACCGTGGTCACGCTGGATGGCAAACCCATCGAAAAAGTGCTGGTCCTCAAGTCCGCCCATCAACTGCAATTGATCGCCGACGGCAAACCGCTGCGCACCTACCGCATATCACTGGGCAAACAACCCAAGGGCACGAAGTTGATGGAGGGCGACAAACGCACGCCCGAGGGCTTCTATTGGCTGGACTGGCGCAAGGTCAGCGACCGCTACAACCTGGCCATGCACATCTCCTACCCTAACGTCACTGACGCCGCGCGCTCACGCCGCGAAGGCGTCGACCCTGGCGGCATGATCATGATCCACGGGACGCCCGACACCTACGACTACCCGGAAAACCTGTTCCACACCCTGGACTGGACCGACGGCTGCATCGCCATGCGCAACATGGACATGCGGGAAGTCTGGGGCCTGGTGCCGGACGGCACGATGATCGAAATCCGCCCATAAACGCTGCACCGTGGCGAGGGGGCTTGCCCCCGTTGCGCTGCGAAGCAGTGCCAAAACCCCGCAACCCTGTTGCAACTGGCACACCGCGCGTGCTGATTTACGACTGCTGCGCAGCCGAACGGGGGCAAGCCCCCTCACCACAGTGGAGCGCGTCGCCTGTTTGTTTCGTGTTCCGACAAGGCACCAAGTTTGAGCGGGGCGAACGGGGGCAAGCCCCCTCACCACAGTGGAGCGCGTTGCCCGGTTGTTTCGTGTTCCGACAAGGCACCGAGTTTGAGCGGGGCGCTGGAGGCGTTGGTCAATCGCAGAGAGATGAGCGCCAACGTCTAGAGCGTGTGCGCCTGGCCTGCCGTCTTCGCGAGCAAGCCCGCTCCCACAATGGTTCGATGTACGGCGATCCACTGTGGGAGCAACTGTCTTAACCCTGCCATTCGTCACCGCCATTCGGTGCCGTCGCGCAGCATGGCATTCAGCCGGATCAACAGTATCCGCATGCAGGCGATCAGTGCGACTTTCGCGCTCTTGCCTCGCTCCCGAAGTCCTTCATATCGGGCCTTAAAGTCAGCTTGGTAACG